>JALDXP010000005.1:0-25449 GCA_032154885.1 Actinomycetota bacterium | reverse complement strand
CACCAAGGGAGGTACGTCTATGTCGACCGAACGCAAGGTCGGCTCGGTCACCTATAGGGATGTCGACCAGGGGTACTTCGACCAGCGTGGCTTGAAACGTCACGCCGGGGTCTGGATGCTCTGGGCACTCGGAGTGGCCGCAGTCATCTCCGGTGACTTCTCGGGATGGAACTTCGGTCTCGACGTCGGCGGGTTCGGCGGCCTCTTCGTCGCCACGATCGTCATCACGATCATGTACATCGGGCTCTGCTACTCCATCTCGGAGATGTCGCCTGCGCTACCGCACACCGGGGGCGCATACTCCTTCGCCCGATCGTCGATGGGGCCTTGGGGTGGATTCATCACCGGGGTCGCCGAGAACATCGAGTACGTGGTGACACCGGTGGTGGTGGTGTACTTCGCTTCGATCTACGCGCAGAGCGTGTTCAACGATCTGTTCGGCTTCGAGCTCGGCCTGCCCTGGTGGTGGGTGATCTTCTACGCGATCTTCGTGGGGCTCAACATCATCGGTATCGAAGCGACGATGCGGTTCTCGGTGGTGATCGCCGTGATATCGCTGGCGGTTCTCGCCGTCTTCTTCGTTCTGGCGATCCCCAATTTCGATGCCTCGTTGCTGACCAACATCGTCGCCGAGGAGGGCGGCACGTCGTTCCTCCCATTTGGAGTCGCCGGCGTATTCGCCGCCCTGCCGTTCGCCATCTGGTTCTACCTGGCGATCGAGGAACTGCCATTGGCAGCCGAGGAATCGATGGACCCGAAGCGGGACGTTCCGAGGGGAACCATGTGGGGACTTTGGACCCTGGTCATCACCGGAATGGGAGTGCTCTTCCTCAACACCGGAATCGGTGACGGGGCCGAAGGGATCAGGACATCGGGTGAGCCCCTGCTGGACGGGTTCCGGCAGGTCTTGGGCAGCGACACCAGTGCCGCCATCCTCGGCCTGTTCGCACTCACCGGACTGATCGCCAGCTTCCACACCATCATCTATGCCTACGGGCGGAACATCTACTCGCTGTCGCGGGCGGGATACTTCCCGCACTGGATGTCGGTCACTCATGGCAAGCGGAAGACGCCGTACGTGGCGCTGCTCCTCGGGGCCGTGGTCGGCCTGGCGCTGGCGTTCTTGCTGGATAGCCAGTACTCCGGAACCGCTGGTGCAGCGCTGCTGAGCATGGCCGTGTTCGGTGCGGTCATCTCCTACTTCATGCAGATGCTGTCATTCATCAGGCTCAGGCGGAATATGCCGAATATCTCGCGGCCCTATCGAAGTCCCGTCGGGGTCTTCGGAGCGGCTGTGGCCGGCCTCATCGCCCTGGTGTCGTTGGTGGCGTTGTTCCTCAACGCGACCTATCGCCCAGGGGTATACGGGGTGGCCATCTGGTTCGTCCTCGCCCTGCTCTATTTCGCCATCTCCGGGCGAAACAAACTTGTCCTATCACCGGAAGAAGAGTTCGCCATGACTCAGGGCGAGCATGGTCATCCCGAAGAGGAGGGATACGGCACGACGTCGGTCGCCGACACCAAGGTGACCGAAGGCGAGGTCACCGATCCATCGGTCTGAGAGAACCCAATCCGATGCGGATTGGGTCTCGGCTCGCTGAGTCGAGACCGGTCTTATGCCGCCCGCAGTGACCCTGGACGACGTAGCCAAATAGTTTGGCGACGTCGTCGCGGTCGACGGGGTATCGCTGGAGATCGCCGATGGGGAGTTCTTCTCGATGCTCGGACCGTCAGGAAGCGGCAAGACGACGTGTCTTCGCATGATCGCCGGTTTCGAGATCCCGACGTCGGGCACGGTCTCGCTCCACGGCAAGGACGTGACCGGGATCCCCCCATATGACCGTGACGTGAACACCGTTTTCCAGGACTACGCGCTCTTCCCCCACATGACGGTTGCCGAGAACGTGGGATATGGGCCGATGGTGCGCAAGGAGCCGGAACAAGACGAGCGGGTGGTTCGGGCTCTGGCAATGGTCCATCTCGACGGATTCGCGGCGCGGAAGCCGAGCCAGCTGTCCGGCGGTCAGCGGCAACGGGTGGCCTTGGCACGGGCCTTGATCAATCGTCCGTCGGTCTTGCTACTCGACGAGCCGGTGGGCGCCCTTGACCTCAAGCTTCGGCAGGCAATGCAGCTGGAGCTCAAGACCTTGCAACGCGAGGTAGGGATCACCTTCATCTACGTGACCCACGACCAGGAGGAAGCGCTCACCATGAGCGACCGACTCGCTGTCTTCAATCACGGTCGGGTGGAGCAGGTGGGGACACCGTCGGAGGTCTATGAGAACCCGCGCAACGCGTTCGTGGCCGGGTTCGTAGGCACCTCGAATGTGATGTCGGGCCCGTTGGCCGAGCGGATCATGGGATCGCCCGCTCCCTTCACAGTGAGGCCCGAAAAGATCAGCGTCGAGGACCCCGCCTCAGTCGTCCCGTCCGGTCGGGCCGGCATCGAGGGGACGATCGCCGAGGCGGTCTACCTCGGCATGTACACCCGATATCGCGTCGATGTTGGTGGCACGGTGATCGAGGTAGCCGCCCAAAACACTGCGTCCGATCACAGCGACGCGCAACGCCAGGTGGGGCGAGCGGTGACGCTCACCTGGATGAAGGATTCGTGCCGACCACTCGAGGAGGGCCCTCGAGACGGGGAGCCGGATGAGAAGGCCCCGGCGCTGGCCGGGGCCGGGAACAACATCCACGAGGAGGAAAACATCGAATGAGACCACGAAAGCTGATTCTCCTGATCATGGCGTTCGCCCTGTTGGCGACCGCCTGTACCAGCTCAGGAGGCGAGGAAAGCGGAGACCTGCCCACCGAGGTCGGCGAGGGAGAGGGAAATGTCGTCATCGTTTCCTGGGCGGGCTACATCGAGCGCGGCGACACCGACCCGGCGTACGACTGGGTGACCCAATTCGAAGAAGAGACCGGCTGCATGGTCGAGAACAAGGTCGCCGGTACCTCGGACGAGATGGTCGCCCTCATGACCGGGTCGGATGAATACGACCTGGTGACTGCATCGGGTGACTCCAGCCTCCGTCTCATCGCAGGCGGAAGCGTCCAGGAGGTCAACATCGACCTGATCGAAAGCTGGGACACAGTGGATCCCCGGCTTCAGGATGCTGAGTGGCACACCGTAGACGGAGCGCACTACGGAGTCCCATATTCGTCCGGTTTCAACGTCCTCGGCTTCAACACCGAGGTCTTCGGCGACACCCCGCCCGACTCATGGAGCGTGGTGTTCGAGGAGACGACACTCCCCGACGGCGAGTCGAACGCGGGCCGGGTTCAGGCTTACGACGGACCGATCTACATCGCGGATGCCGCCCTGTATTTGAGCGCAACGCAGCCCGATCTCGGGATCGAGGACCCATATCAACTGAATACCGAGCAGTACGAGGCGGCCCTCAATCTGCTGCGGCAGCAGCGGGAGCTGGTGGGCCGTTATTGGCACGATGCTTTCATCCAGATCGACGACTTCACCAACGAGGGTGTCGCCGCCTCCTCGACGTGGCCGTTCCAGACCAATGTCCTGCAAGCGGGCGGAGCACCGATCGACAAGGTGGTGCCGGTCGAAGGTGCGACCGGGTGGGCCGATACCACGATGATGAGCTCGAACGCTCCCAATCCCAACTGCGCATACATGTGGATGGAATGGTCACTGAATCCCAAGCTGCAAGGTGACTTGGCGGCTTGGTTCGGCACTGTGCCAGCGGTTCCCACAGCATGCGAGGGCAACGAGCTGCTCGGCCCCGACGGTTGCGCCAACAACGGCAGTGAGTCCTTCGACGAGATCCTGTTCTGGAAGACACCAACCGACGATTGCAATGGCACCGCCGAGGCTGGTTCGTGCGTCCCCTACCACGAGTGGGTGACCGACTACCTGGCAGTGATTGGCGGTCGCTGATCAAGTAAGTCGTGATGTGGGTGGCCTTCGGGGAGCCACCCACATCGGGCACCGCACATGACGACGGACAGCAAGGACCCGACCCTCACTCATCGCATCGCGAGAACCCTTCATCGGCGGCCGTGGCTGAAGGTCCTCCTCCTGCTGGCTCTGCCTGTGATTTGGCTGGTCGGGGTCTACGGAGGGAGCCTGGGCGCACTCCTCGTCCAGAGCTTCTACGCCTTGGATTCCTTCAGCGGGGCAATCGGAGACAGCCTGACGCTCGACTCGTGGAGACAGCTGTTCACCGACGCCAACGTCGCTGTGATGGTGCGTACGGTGGGAATGGCGGCCGCGGTGACCGTTGCCTCGGTGATCATCGCCTTCCCCCTCGCCTACTACATGGCCCGCTACGCCCACAAACGGGTCAAGGCGCTCCTGGTGCTAGCGGTACTCGTCCCACTGTGGTCGTCGTATCTGGTCAGGGTGTATTCGTGGAAGTTGATCCTCGCCGCCGACGGGATCATCAATTGGTTCGTCGAACGGCTGGGGCTCGGCCGGGCACTTCGGTTCCTGTTGCAAACCCCATTCATCGGGGGACCGTCGCTTTCTATCTCTCTCTTCGGGCAATTCCTCGTGTTTGTCTACATCTGGCTGCCCTACATGATCCTCCCCATCCATGCCTCGCTGGAGCGGGTCCCCGGATCATTGCTCGAAGCATCGGCTGACCTCGGAGCGCGACCCCCGGTCACATTCCGAAAGGTGACGTGGCCGATGGCAATTCCGGGCGTGGCCGCCGGCTCGATCTTCACCTTCTCGCTCACGCTTGGCGACTACATCATCCCGACGATCATCGGGGACTCCAGCCCGTTCATCGGGCTTGCCATCTACTCCTATCAAGGAGTGGCAGGCAATCTTCCGCTCGCCGCCGCGTTCTCTTTCATCCCGATCGCGGTGATGGCGGTGTATCTAACAGCGGCCCGGCGCTTCGGGGCCTTCGAGGCGTTGTGAGGACCAAGGCGAGCCTCGCGTTGAAGCTGGCGGCGGGATTCACCCTCGCCTACTTGCATGTCCCCATCCTCTTCGTCTTCCTCTATGCCTTCACCACCGAGTCGGCCAGCTTCCGGTTCCCGCCTCCCGGCCTCACCACAGATTGGTTCGGCGTGGCCTGGCAGAACTCGGAGATCAGGGCGGCATTGGGCCTCTCGCTCCGGGTGGCCGCTATCTCTACGGTGATCGCCCTGATCGTGGGCACCCTCGCCGCGGCTGCCGTCTGGCGAACCAACTTCTTCGGGAAGAACACTTTGAGCCTGTTCATCATCCTCCCCATCGCCCTCCCGGGGATCATCACCGGGATCGCCCTGCGGTCGGCGATCAATCTGGGCGATTTCACGTTTTCGTTCTGGACACTCGTTGTCGGACACGCCACGTTCTGCGTTGCGGTGGCCTTCAACAATGTCATCGCGAGGATGCGGCGGACCTCTCCGAACATCCTCGAGGCGTCTATGGACCTCGGTGCCCGTGGCTGGCAGACCTTTCGCCATGTGTTGCTCCCCCAGCTCGCCCCTGCGATGGTGGTTGGCGGGATGTTGGCGTTCGCCCTGTCCTTCGATGAGATCATCGTCACCACCTTCACGGCAGGGAATCAGCAGACCCTCCCGATCTGGATCTTCTCCTCGCTCGTCCGACCCAGGAACCGCCCGGTCACCAACGTGGTGGCGGTGTTCGTGATCATCATCACGTTCATCCCGATCATCTTCGCCCAGCGCTACGCGCAGAGGGCCGAGGAGAGCTAGCGCTCGAACCGCTGATCCCGCCAGCGGATCGCCTCCTTGAGGCCTTGCTCGGCTGCGATCCGGTCGAACTCCCCGCGTTCGGGGGCGCGGGTGGCTTCGATCTCGGCTCCCAGCTCGACTCCTTCGACCAGAGCCTGACGGAAGCCGGCCGCCTCCCATGAGCGGTTGATGGCCTCCTTGGTGAGAGTCATCACAGCCGGATCGACCACGGCCAGCTCCTGAGCAAGACGCATGGTCTCTGATTCCAAGTCCTGGCGGGGAACCACTCGATTCACCAGGCCGATGCGATGCGCGTCCACGGCAGCGAGCCGATCGTGCCCGGTCATGATCAGCTCCTTGGCCCGACGGGCACCGATGAGCCACGGCATCACCTGGGCCACCACTGTCGAGCCAAACCGGATCTCGGGCTGTCCGAATACGGCATCCTCTGACGCCACGGCCAGGTCGCACATCATCATCAGATCGCACCCGCCGGCGAGACAGTGGCCATGCACTTGGGCGATGACCGGCCGGGGGTGGTCGAAGACCTCGAGCAGACGATCGAGACTATTGGTGAGGCCGTCCAGGGCACTCTCCGGTGCTGATTCCTCAGAGAGGTCGTAGCCGGCGCAGAACGAGCGGCCCGCCCCGGCGATGACGATGACCCTGACTCCGGCGTCCTCCGCCGTCTGGCCTAGAGCTTCGGACAGCGCCTCGACCAGGGCCGAGTCGAGTGCGTTCAGCTTCTCGGGACGGTTCAGGGTGAGACGGCGTATAGGGCCGATATCTTCGACGAGAAGGACGGGCCCGCTCATCTAGGCACGATCAAGGCATCCACCGCCACTGCCCCCGTCGGTCCGGCGATCACGGGGTTGACGTCGACGGCCCCAATCAGGCCGGCCCCGTCTACGACCAGCTCAGAGAACCGGGCAATCACCTCGGCCAGAGAGTCGATGTCCGAGGGCGGCCGCCCCCGGACCCCGTCGAGAAGATGGCGGATCCGAAGCCGGTCGAGGGCCCGCATCGCCCCTGCCCTGTCGATTGGCGGCAACACCGCGACCCGATCCGACAGCGTCTCGATGAGTCCGCCCCCAGCTGAAATGATCACTACCGGGCCGAATTGCTCGTCGTAGATCATCCCGAGGCCGACCTCCACCCCGTGCGGGATCTGCTCAGCCGCCAGGACCCGGGGCCCGAGCCTGGACGCCAGATCCCGGTATGCATCCACGAGCCGGGTTTCGTCCTCGAGGCCGACTACGACTCCGCCCTCCTCGGTCTTGTGATCAACCGACTCGGCGGTCTTCAAGACCATCGGGTAGCGAATCCACTCTGCCGCTGTCAATAGTGCAGCCCCATCGCCTACGACCTCGAAGCGCGGCACCGGGATGCCGTATGAAGCCAGGACCTGGAGTGCGGCGGCTTCGCCCCCCACCATTGGCACCGGGGTGGATGGCGGGCTGAGTCTCGAAGACGTCGGCGGTCGCATCGATCGTTCGTGACGGTCCAGCAGGTGGCGTATGGCCCGGAGCCCGGTCTCGGTGCCCTCGAGAACCGGAATACCCCCCTCCCGAAGCCGGCCGGCCTGAGCGGGATCGACCGTCGTCGTGAGATTGCCCAGCACCACAAGCGGCTTGTCGGTGCGGCCGGCCACTGTGAACGCGGCTTCGGAATAGGCGTAGTCGGGTTTCTCTTCGGCGGTGAGGTCGACGCAGAAGGCGACTGCCCCGACAGCAGCGTCGTCGGCGACGGCCTGCAAACACTCGACGAACACTTCCTCGGCGTCCCGGCCCGTGCCCCAGGCGTCGATCGGGTTGACCGGTTCGAGACCGGGGTCGAGGACCCGCGACAGCCGCGTCGTCGCCTCATCCCCCAGTCGCGGCAGTTCGACACCGACACGATCGGCGGTGTCGATGAGAAGCGCCCTCTCGCCGCCCGAGTCGTGGATCGCGGCGAGACCCGATGCAGTCGCCCTGCGGCCAGGGGCGAACAACTCGACGGTGTCGGCCATCTCGTCCATGCTCCAGACTCGGTGGACTCCATGAGCCTCGAAGAGCGCCTCGTAGACGGCGTCATCACCAGCGATCCCCTCGGAATGGGTGGCAACCGCCTCTTGGCCCTTGCTGGTAGCGCCCACTTTCAGAGCGATGACAGGCACGTCCATCTCGTCGGCTCTCGAGAGTGCCTGACGAAACCCCTCCGGATCACGGATCGTCTCTAGAAAAAGGGCGAGGACCGTTGTCGACCCCAGGTCGAGTGCCCACTGCATGTATGCGTCCATCGGGGTGTTGATTTCGAGGCCGGTGGAGACGACGAGGTTGAACCTGATGCCTCGCCGATTGTGCAGCATTGCCGAGAACAGGGATCCAGAGTGGCTGAGAAAGGTCACCCCCCCTGGCCGCAGGGCTTCCGGTTGGTAGAAACCGCAGACCCTGATTCTCTCCTCCACATTGAGAAAACCCATCCCGTTGCCACCACAGATCGGGACACCGCCTCGATCGGCCAGGTCGCGGAGTCGATCCCGCAGCGAACCGCCACCGGCTGCTTCTCCATGACAACTGGCGAAGATCGCCACCGATCGTGCGCCAGTGCTCAGGACCTTTTCCATCTCCGCTTCGAGTTGGCCGTTCGCCACGGCCAGAACCGCCAGGTCCACGGATGCTTCGATGTCCTCGAGCGAAGGGACGGCGCTGATGCCGTGGATCGATTCGTAGCGCGGGTTGACAGCATGCACGTCCCCGGCGAAACCGCCCGAGATCAGCTGTCGGATGGTCTGGTCGCCAACCGAACCCGGCCGCTCGCTAGCTCCGACGACAGCGACGGATCGGGCCTTGAGCATGGGGTCGAGTGACATCATTGTGACGGGATCCTGAACGGCTGTTCAGGGTACCGGCGGCGACGGCGGCGCCGCAACGGTTGCCGACGCTGTGCCAAGATTGGCGGGTGAGCCCTCGACCCAGCCTGACTGCCACCCGACGCAACGAGATACTGGCTGCCACCAGCGCCACTATCGCCGACAGGGGATTGTGCGAGACGCGCATCGCCGATATCGCAGATCACATCGGGGCCAGTCCGGCGCTCATTCTCTATTACTTCCCATCCAAAGCGGCCCTGGTGACTGAGGCGCTCGTCTATCAGGACCAGATGTTCCACGAGGCGGTCAAAGGTGAGCTGGACAACGCGACGACCGCCGCCGCCAAGCTCGACATCCTCATAGAAGCCAGTTGCCCCAAGCCAACTCGTGCCAATGGAGACCTCGATGGATGGGTGCTCTGGCCGGCTGCCTGGGAGATGTCGCGTCACGACCCGACGCTGGCCGCGGCCCGGGCTCGCCTCGACGAGTCATGGAGGGCCCAGATCGCGTCGATCGTCGAAGAAGGGATCGCGGCCGGCGAGTTCACCGATGTGGACGCCTCCGACTTCTCCATCCAGCTCGCCGCCCTGCTCGATGGGCTCGCTATCGAGGTCATGCTGCGGGACCCCACTGTGGACGCCGCACGGATGCGAAAGCTGGCGTTCGACTTCGTTGAGTTGGCGCTCAATAACCGTGTTTGACCGACGCGATACCTGAACAGCGGTTTAGTGTCTCGCGCATCGCCGAGGAGGAAACATGGCCTATCACCCCCGGGAGAACTGGATCCCTCAAAACAGGAAGAGGGTCTACACCCGCAGGGACTTCCTGCAGCGAGCGGCCCTACTCGGGATCGCCCTGCCTGCTCTGCCCAGCCTGCTCGCCGCGTGCGCCGATCGGGAGGGTGGCGAATCGGTCGAGCTCGCCGTGGGTACCCCGGCTAGCCCGGTGCAGCAACCATTGTTCGACGACAACCCAGCCATCGAGTCGGGGCTGGAGCCCGAGGCCGGTCCTCTCCTGTTGTACAACTGGGAGGACTACCTGAACCCGGAGACCATTCCGCTCGCTTCGGAGGCTCTCGGTGTCGATATCCAGGTGACCACCTTTGTCAACGAGGAGGAAGCCCTCGCTCGTCTCTCGTCCGGCGAGGTTCAGTTCGACGTTTGGTTCCCCACCTCACAGCGAGTCCCGGTGGCGGTCGCCGCATCTCTCATCCAACCTGTCAATCACGACTACCTGCCCAACCTGCAGGCCAACGTATGGCCGCAGCTCGCCGATCCCTACTACGACCAGGGATCCCGCTACACGGTGCCTTACGTGACCTACACCACCGGCATCGGGTGGCGAGTCGACCTCGCCGACAGCGCCGACATCGAGGGCCAGGCCAACCCCTGGGATGTCTTCTGGAACGAGAAATACTCCGGGATGATCGGCATGCTCGATTCCTTCACCGATGTGATACCAGTCGCCCTGTTCCACAACGGCGTGGCCGACCCATCGCAAGCCACCGAGGCCGAATTGGTCGCCGCCGGTGACGCCCTGGTCGAGTTGATCGATCTCGTCGACATCAGATATCGGATCGATGGCAGTTATGCCGGCCTGCCCGAGGGGAGATACGCGATCCATCAAGCATGGTCCGGCGATCTGGTCAACTCCCAGTACTTCTGGCCTGGTGGGGAGGATGAGGGGACCACGCGATACCTGTGGCCCGCCAAGAGCGAGGGGTCGACCACCAAGGGCGCGATATCGAGCGACACCATGACAGTGCTCAAGGGCTCAGAGCACCCTGTGCTGGCCCATGCGTTCCTCAACTACATGCTTGACGAGGCCAATGCACTGAAGAATTTCGAGTACGTCGGCTACCAGCCGCCACAAAACGGCCTCACTTCCGAGTATCTGATCAGCGAGGAATGGCTCCTTCCGCATCTGGCACCAGCGCTGGTAGCACCCGAGGACTTCGAGTTGGACTCCGCCTGGGTCCAGGGCCCCCTCGACGCGGCTACGGAAGCGTCGTGGGTCGAGCAATGGAATAGGGCCAACTCGGGTGGCTGACTCGGTCGGATAGAGGTCATGCCCACCAATCTCGCCACTGGGGCCGAGTACGCGACGGTAGGGCAAAAAAGATGGGTGTGGCCCGGCTTTGCCCTTCCCGGTGTGCTCTGGCTGATTCTCCTCTTCCTGGTCCCGTTCTACGCGGTGTTTGCGATCGCCATGGGCCAGCTCGACCCGATTCTGCAGAGGGCAACACCGGAGTGGAACCCGTTCTACTGGGACCTGACCGTCATGGGCGCGGCCTTCGCCGAGCTGTTCGGCGGTCAACTTGGCGTGATCGCCCTTCGTACCCTGGCCTATGTCTTCATCGCATCGCTGATCTCCGTCCTCGTCGGATACCCGGTCGCATACTTCGTGTCGAGAAGGGCAGGACGATGGCGTTGGCTGTGGCTGCTGTTGATCCTGGCGCCTTTCTGGATCAACTACCTGATGCGGATGATGTCCTGGGTGAACTTGCTCAGCCCGGACGGCCAGGTCAACAGGTGGCTGACCACCATCGCAAGCTGGTTCTCCATCGAGTTCGTGCCGCCCGACTGGCTCGCCGGCAATCATGTCGTCGTCATCCTCGGGCTGGTCTACGGCTACATCCCGTTCTTCATCCTCCCTCTCTTCGCCGCCTTGGACCGGATCGATGAAGCCACCCTTGAGGCCTCGCGCGACCTCGGGGCCAACAATGCGCAGACCTTCTGGCGAGTGACCTGGCCACTGTCTCGAAACGGGGTACTCGGGGGCCTGGTCATCATCATGCTCCCAATGTTCGGTGACTACTACACACCCAACCTTTTGTCGGGATCGCCTCGCACCCGGATGTACGGAAACACAATCGACCAATTCATCAATCAGACCACCAGTGGGGGCGCGGTTGGCGCGGCCCTGACCATCATCCTGATGATCTTCATCGCCGGGCTGATGGTGTATTACCTCCGCTCGATCTCTCGGGCATCGCAGGAGGCACGAGAGTGACAACGACCAGCCCGTCACGGCTCCGGTCTGCGATTGCCAACCCCTGGGGCAAATCGCGGATGCTGCCTCTAGTCACGCTGCTCTACGTCCTCTGGTCCATCATCCCAGTGGGAATAGCAGTCTTGTTCTCGTTCAATTCGGGAAGGTCGAGAAGTACCTGGCAGGGGTTTTCCACTCGTTGGTACGTTGGTGATCCGGCTGCCGCAGAATCGGTGTTGTACGACCCCTCTCTCCGGTTTGCGCTGAACCAAAGCCTCAAACTGGCCATACTGACCATGCTTGTCGCGACTCCCATAGGAGTCGCCCTTGCGCTCGGTCTGGCGAGGTGGCGAGGAAGAGGGGTCAAAGCGTCCAATCTGTTGATGCTGATCCCCCTGGTGACCCCCGAGATCGTGATGGGCGTGGCCCTGTTTCTGGTCTTCTCCGAGGTTTACGACTTCGTTCCTTTTGGAACCTGGACTCAGTTCCTGGGACACGTCACGTTCTCGATTTCCTTTGTGGTGATCATCGTTCGGGGCCGTCTGTTTGCCATTGGCAGGGACTACGAGGAAGCCGCCATGGACCTTGGGGCTTCCCAATTCGAGGCGATGCGCCGCGTGCTCCTCCCCCTTCTCACTCCAGCGCTTGTCGCCAGCCTCGCCATCGTCTTCGCCATCTCAATCGACGATTTCGTCATCAGCCAATTCCTGATCGGTGGCGCGGAGTCTGTGACAATCCCCGTGCAGCTCTACTCGGGTGCCCGGCTCGCTCCGCCACCTTCCCTCAACGCCTTGGCCACCATCCTGATGGTGGTAACCATCGGCGCCATCACGATTGCTGGGCTCCTATTTCGCGCCCTGGGCAAACGACGAGGCGAACGGGCCTCAGCCCTGGAGTCGGTGGCCGGTTTTGAGATGTGAGGGTCAGACCGTCAATCTGACGATCGGTCTCGAGTCGTTGCGGCGGATCAGCTCGACGAAACCGTGCTCGTCGAACATGCTCAACGTCCCGGTGAAATAGTCCACTGCGGAGCTGCGAGGGCCATCGACCGGATAGGCCTCGATGACTTCTGCACCCTCGTGCTTGGCGAAGGCGATCGCCGCGGCCAGGAGGCCGGCTCCGACGCCCCGCTTCCGGTAACCCGTCCGTACGACGAAGCAATTGATCGACCAAGGCTCCAAGTCGTCGACCCGCTTGAGCAACCGGGATCGGTCGAGCGTCGGGAACTCACTGCGCGGTCCGACCTGGACCCACCCGACCGGGTCGTCGCCGATGTAGCCAAGCAAGCCGGGCGGGCGCCCTTCGGCCGCGACTTCGGCGAATCGATCTCGGTTGTCCCGTTTGTCTCCGAAACCGCCGTCCGGTCTGCGCCAGTGCATGCAAAAGCAATTTCTGGCAACGCCACGATCGCCGAAGACCACCTCCATGTCGGGAAACCTGTCTGGGGTGAGGGGCCGGCTTGTCATCGGACCGAGATCGGTCTCGCTCGTGTGTGACAAGGTCCTATGCACCCATCGGCTCCTCAGCCTCGCAGTGAGGGCCGAAGACGATCTCGATTATCTCCGCCTCCGTGATGCGCTCGACCGGCACAGGCTCGGGATCGGGGCGGACGTATTTCCACCAGAATCTGCGCATCCTCACCTGACGCAACTCCTCATCGAGATGCCGAATCATCTGAAAACCGGCGCTGGGGAGCATGAATTCTTCCTTCCTGCGACTACGGTCAACCATAAGACCTGATGCGGACAGGATCTGTCCGCATAACCGCGGAGAATCGAGCATCATGGACAGCGCCGAACGTCTCCTCAAGCTGCTGGCCCTGCTCGAGGGTCGTATCGACTGGACCGCTGAAGAGCTGGCGAGCCGTCTCGCAGTGACTCCAAGAACGGTGCGTCGTGACGTCACCCGTCTCCGCAGCCTCGGGTATCCCGTGGAGGCCGTAGCCGGCCCCGGCGGCGGGTACCGGCTCGGGGCCGGGGGCAAGCTCCCCCCCTTGCTCCTGGACGACGAGGAGGCGCTGGCCGTGGCTTTGGGGCTGAGAGTGGCGACGGCGACGGCAGTAGGCGGCCTGGAAGTCGCATCTCTGTCAGCGCTGTCGAAGCTGGAGCACGTCCTGCCCTCGAGCCTCCGCACCCGGCTGGAGGACATCTCCGAGGCAACGGTTTCCATCGTGTCGACTTCCGCCTACTCCGTCGACCATGGGTCGCTCGCTGTGGCGGCCTCGGCAGCACGGACACGACTGAGGATGCGATTCGGATATGTCGACAACCAAGGCCAGGTCACGGAGAGACACACCGAGCCGCTCCGTCTGGTTCACACCGGGCGGAGGTGGTACCTGGTCGCCTTCGATCTCGATCGCGACGACTGGCGCACCTTCCGGTTGGACCGCCTCTCCGAGCCGTGGGTGACCGGGATGCGTTCGGCGCGCAGACCCGAACCAGATCCGGTCGAGCTCGTCCAGAGGGGAGTCGCGATCGAGGTGTACACCCAGCGCGCTGAAGTCAGGCTGTTGGCCCCGATGGACCACGTCGCCCACATGATCCCGGCCACCGTGGGGGCGCTCGAACCGCTGGGCGCCGACGCCACTCGTCTCGTCATCGGAGCCGACGACTTGAGCTGGCTGGCGCGTTACCTGCTCGGCCTGCCCTGGGATTTCGAAGTGGAATCACCCGATGAGCTGCGCAAGGAGCTGCGGAAGATCGGGCGCCGGCTCCTTGCCGTGCGTCACTCCTCCTGATCTTCCTCGTAATCGGGATCCAACTCCTCCGTTGCGGTGCCCGTTTCCGAAACGATCCTGAGTGCGTCCTGTGGGAACTGGAGGGCAACCTTGTCGGGCCAGTCCCAGGGGAAGGACCCGCCCTGATTGGGAATGGTCACCTGGACCGTCCCTACATGCTCGACGGTGACGAGGACGTTGAGGAGTGGCCCGGCGAACACGACCCTCTCGATCTCCCCGACCAGGACGTTCTCGCCACCGAAGTCGGGAGCATGGATCCCCACTCGCTCCGGGCGAATGCTCACGGTCACTTCACCCGTCGCTCCGTCCCGGTCGACACAGGCCAGCTCTCTGCCGGCCAGCCGGACACGACCTGGGCCCACGGCCTCGGCATACATCAGGTTGGACACACCGAGGAAGTCGGCGATGTAGCTGGACCTTGGGGCCTCGTAGATCTCCGAAGGCGTGCCCTTCTGCTCGATCGTGCCCTCGGTCATGACGGCGATGCGATCCGACATGGTCAGGGCTTCTTCCTGGTCGTGCGTGACATAGATAAAGGTGATCTCGAGGTCTTCCTGAAGGCGCTTCAGCTCCACCTGGAGCGCCTTGCGCAGCTTGGCATCGAGGGCGCCGAGCGGCTCATCCAACAACAGGACGGATGGGTTCAGGACGAGGGATCGGGCCAGAGCGACGCGTTGTTGCTGACCACCCGACAGCTGAGTGGGTTTGCGGGACTCCATCCCCGTGAGACGCACTTTCTCCAAGGCGTCGGCTACCCGCGCCTGCTGGTCCGACTTGGGCACGTCCCTGTATCGGAGTCCGAATGCGACATTGGAGGCCACGTCCATGTGTGGGAACAAGGCGTAGCTCTGGAACACCGTGTTCACCGGGCGCTTGTGAGGAGGGGTCCCTGCCTGATCGGTCCCGTCGATGAGGATGGCGCCGCTGTCCGGCCGCTCGAACCCGGCAATCAGACGCAAGGTGGTGGTCTTGCCACATCCCGACGGCCCGAGTAGGGAAAAGAACTCGCCGTCCTCGATCCGGAGGTTGATGTGATCGACAGCCGGGTTCTCCCCGAAGTATTTGGCCAGATCGACCAGTTCGACGGCGCCGCTCATGAGTCGGGCGAGTCTACGGTCGGCTTGTTAACTGAGGGCGGACGCAAAGGCGTCGAGAGTCTCGAGGTATCGGTCGATGTCCTCGATCGTGTGCTGGACCGACAGGAGCCATTGCTCACCCTTGCCCCACGGTGGCAGAAAGACACCCCGGTTGTACTGATATAGCCATGCCGCCTGGGCGAAACGACCATCGACGGCCAGGAAGTCGCGATATGTGCGCATCGGCTCGGCGCAGTAGATGACGCTTCCCTTGGCGCCGGCCGTGGCCACATGAGCGGTCAGGTGGTGCCTGCCGACCACTTCGTTGGCGCCCTTCTCCATCCGGCTCTGGATCTGATCGAGGTGCGCGTAGGTCTCCTCGACCATGATCTCAGTGAGCATGGCCTTGGCTGCCGCCATGGAGAGCGGGTTGCCGTTGAAGGTCCCGACTTGCTCGTAAGTGCCGTCGACGATGTGGCTCATCACCTCATCAGTGCCACCGATGGCCGAGATGGGCAGACCACCCCCGAGGGCCTTGGCCAAGCACACCATGTCAGGCTGGACCCCGAAACGCCGAGTAGCACCACCCTTGCCCACGGTGAGGCCCGTCTTTACCTCGTCGAAGGTCAGGAGGGCGTCGTGCTTGCGGGTCAGCTCACGCAGACCCTGGAGGAACCCTGGCTGAGGGAGCAGGATCCCGCAGTTCTGCAAGATCGGCTCGACGATGACCCCGGCGATCCTGCCCTCGTTCGCCTCGAACAGCTGGCTCACGACGTCGAGATCGTTGAACGGCGCCACCAGGGCCAGGTCGACGATCGCCTGCGGGATCCCGCTGCCCGCCGCGACGCTCTTTGGCTGTGTGGCGGAGCCGAGCCCATCCTCGTTCCAGACCGAGACCATCACCGAATCGTGATGACCGTGGTACCCGCCCTCGAATTTGATGATGAGGTCCCGGCCGGTGATGGCGCGCATGAGATGGACTGCGTCCATGGTCGATTCGGTGCCCGAGTTCCCGAACCGCCACATGGTCATCCCGTATCGGCGGGTCAGCTCCTCGGCGACGACGATCGCGTCCGCGGTTGGCTGGGCGAAGTGGGTTCCTTTGCGTACCCGCTCGGAAACAGCTGCTACCACGGCAGGGTGGGCGTGGCCGGCGAGCATGGCGCCGTAACCACCGTGCAGGTCGACGTACTCATTGCCGTCGACGTCCCAAACCCTCGATCCCAGACCTCGATCGATCCATATCGGCTGCGGATCCGAGATCTGCCAGCTCGAGGTGACACCTCCGGCCAGCGAACGTCCGGCACGATCTCCCATCTCGGTCGCCTTGGGCGCCCGGTCGAGAAAACTCCGCCTCTCCCTTGCGATCAAGTCATCCAGAGCCGAGACTTGAGTGTCCACGGGGGACATGAGCCACCTTCCTTTCGGTATCCTGACTCGCCGTTCAGGATACACTGAGACAACCACGGCGGCAGGAGAGAATCGGGATGAATCCGGCACCGGTTGACCCGGAACAGATCAGCAGGGTCCTCGATCCATTCGGTTCGAGTCTCACATTCCCGGCCGACGTCTATCTCTCCGAGGATGTCCTAGCCTGGGAGCGACAGCATCTCTGGCAGTCGACCTGGAACTGTGTGGGGCGTATCGATGAGCTCGTCACCCCTGGTCAGCTTCGTGCTATCGATGTCGGCGGCGAGGGCGTCCTTCTCAGCCGGGATGCGGATGGAGCCCTGCGCGCCTTCTCCAATGTGTGTCGTCATCGGGGTCACGAGCTGGCGCCGATCGGTGATGCCTTCGACGCTCGCCAGATCCGCTGCCCCTATCACAGCTGGTCCTATCGATTCGATGGGAGTCTCCGCACCGCTCCCCGTTTCACCCAGAGCGACGACTTCGATACCTCTGAGTACCCCTTGGTCGATCTCGGGGTCGCCGTTTACGGGGGATGGGTCTGGATCGATCTTTCGGGGACGGCGCCAGCCATCGGGGACCATTTTGGGAATCTCGACGAGATCATTGCTCCGTACGAGACCGACCGTCTGATCACGGCAGCGACGCACTCGTACCTCGTCGACGCCAACTGGAAGGTCATCATCGAGAACTACAACGAGTGCTATCACTGCTCGTCGATCCATCCGGAGTTGTGTGAGGTGACGCCTCCCGACAGTGGGTATGACCACATCCCCACCGGTATGTGGTGCGGGGGCACGATGGATCTCAAATCGCACGCGGTCACCATGTCGCTGGATGGCTCGTCGAAAGGGGTCAATTTCAGGAACCTCACGGGGAAGCTCGATCGCCAGGTGTGGTACCTGACCGTGATCCCCAACCTTCTTCTCTCGATCCATCCTGACTACGTCATGACCCATCGTCTGACCCCGGTCGGGATCGACCAGACCCACATCGAATGCTCCTGGCTCTTCCCGCCCGAGGCATACGAGCTCGAGGGTTTCGACCCGGCCTACGCCGTTGACTTCTGGGATATCACCAATCGAGAGGACTGGGCTGCCTGTGAGTCGGTGATGCGTGGGATCAAGAACCGGGGGTTCCGTCCCGGCCCGCTGTCGGGCTGGGAAGGCACGGTCTACCAATTCCTCAACATCATGTCCCACGCCTACCTGGGTCAAGGCCTCGTGGTGCCGACGGTGCCCACCAGAGAGCTTCGGGAAACCGTTACCTGAGGTATGTAGGCCCACATATGGGCCTACGGGGACAAAGAAGCCTGTCTTAGTAGGTTCGGGTCATGGCCGAGATCAAGACTCAGAAGAACGACGACAGCGTGGACGACTTCATCGCCGCGATCGAGGACGATCGGAAGCGGGAGGATTCGAGGACTCTCCTCGCCATGATGCAGAGGGTGACCGGGGAAAAGCCGGAAATGTGGGGCACGAGCATCGTCGGGTTCGGGGATCATCACTACAAGTACGAAACCGGCCGCGAAGGCGATTGGTTCAAGATCGGCTTCTCTCCCCGTAAGCAAAACCTGAGCGTGTATGTGATGGGCTACATCACGGCGGACGATCCCCTATTCACCAACCTGGGGAAATTCACCACCAGCATGGCGTGCCTCTACATCAAGCGGCTCGAGGACGTCGACGTCGGGGTTCTTGAGCAGGTGGTGAAACGGGCGTACGACAACGTCGGCTGATTCTCTGTCGCCGTAGCGTCATATATGACGCTACGTACCTCAGGTAAGCGGTATCACCCCACCAGAGGCCCGACTCCGCGCTTGCGCAGTTGGGCGGCGATGATGAGGCGTTGGATCTCGGAGGTGCCCTCCCAGATGCGGTCGACGCGGAGCTCCCGGAAGAAGCGCTCCGCCACGTTCTCCCTCATGAACCCCCGACCCCCGAATATCTGCACCGCCCGGTCGGCGACCCGGTTGGCCATCTCCGACGCATAGAGCTTGGCCATCGAGCACTGGGCGTGCTGCACCTTGAGATCCGCGCCCTCGTCGATCGCCCGCGCCGTCTCGTAGGTCATGAGCCGCGCCGCCCACAACTCGGTTAGCGAGTCGGCCAGCATGAACTGAATCGCCTGGTAGTCGGCGATAGGTGCGCCGTATGCCTGCCGTTCCTCGGCAAATGCGGTTGCCTCCTCGATCAGACGCTCGGCGGCACCGCAACATCGGGCAGCGATCATCAGCCTCTCGTATCGAAACCAGGCGTGGGAGAAGCTCATCCCGTCACCCTCACTCCCCACCAGGTTCGCCGCCGGCACCCTGACATCCGTGAACTTCATCTCCCAGTGATGGTGGCTGTACGTGTGTGAGTACTCGGGCACCCGCAAACACTCCACACCCGGAGTGTCCATGTCGACGAAGAACAGGACGTGTTGTCCCGCGTTTGGACCATCGGTCAGCTTGGCCTGGAAGAAGACGTAGGCGGCGAGATTGGCCGACGTGACGTGCCATTTGACCCCGTCGAGCACGTACTCCTCACCATCGCGACGGGCGGTCGCCTCGATGGCGTCCACGTCGGACCCCGCCCCCTCCTCGGTGATGGCATAGCACTCGTGGATGTCGCCATCGACGGTGGGGCGTATCCAAGTCTGGATCTGATGCTCGGTGGCAACCTCTTCGATCCACGACGGCCCGGTCGAGACCACCCAGCCGAGCGCATTGGTCACCCGGCCGGTCTGCTCCTGGATCAGGACCTGGGCAAGCATGCTGTATCCGGGGCCGCCGAGTCTCTCGGACATGTTGATCGAGGTCAAGGCCAGCTCGCGCGCCTGTTCCTTGTGCTCCTTCAGCACGTTCTCGGGGATGTCGCCCCGATTCATCTCCGCCTCGACCTCCCAGGGAATCAGCCCGTCGACGAAGGCTCGCGCCCGCTCCTGGAGGGCCCGCTCGGCAGTGGTGAGGGAAATGCTCATCCCAGATTGAGGTAGATCTGCTTCTCTTCGAGATAGGACTCGATGCCCCAGGGCCCGAGCTCGCGGCCCACCCCCGAAGTCTTGTATCCGCCCCAGATCGATTCGGTAGGAGCCGGCTGGCTGTCGTTGACCCAGACCACCCCGGCCTTGATGCCCCTTGCCACCTTCATCGCACGCTTCACATCCGTGGTCCACACCGCCGCCGCCAAACCGTAGGTCGTGTCGTTGGCAATCCGGATGGCGTCGTCCTCGTCTGAGAACGGGATGACTGCCATCACCGGCCCGAAGATCTCTTCTCGGGCGATTCGGGCGGAATTGTCGACATCGGTGAAGATCGTCGGGGGGACGAAGTATCCGCCGGCCAGCCCCGGATCAGAGGGCACAGTTCCTTCATACGCAACAGCAGCTGACTCCCGACCGGAGCCGACGTATGACAGCACTGTTTCCCGATGCTCCGACGAGATCAGAGGTCCCATGGTCGTGTCCGGGTCGAGACCACTGCCTACCTTGATCCGGGCCGCCTCGTCGATCATCGAGGCGACGGCGTCGTCGTAAATGGCCTTCTCGACGAGAACGCGGCTACCCGCAGAGCAGACCTCACCACTGTTGGCGAAGATCCCGGCACAAGTCCCGTCGATGGCGGCCTCGAAATCGGCATCCGCGAAAATCAGGTTGGGCGACTTTCCCCCGAGCTCGAGGGTGACACGTTTCAGTGTCTCGGACGCCGTCCTCGAGATGATCTTCCCCACCTCCACAGAGCCGGTGAAGGAGACCTTGTCGACACCGGGATGGGTCACGAGCGGCGCGCCTGCCTCGGGGCCGAATCCGGTGAGGAGGTTGAACACACCGGGAGGGGCACCGGCCTCATCGAGGATTCGAGCGAGCTCGATGGCGGTGAGCGGTGTCTGCTCGGCCGGCTTGAGGATCGTGGTGCAACCTGCGGCGAGCGCGGGGGCGATCTTCTGGCTCGCCATCAGAATCGGGTAGTTCCAAGGTGTGATCAATGCGGCTACGCCCACGGGCTCCTTGATCACCAAGCTCATCGCCTCGGGCCCGACGGGTGGGATCGAGCCCATCACCTTGGTCGCCCAGCCGGCGTAGTACTCGAACATGTAGGCCGCCTCGTCGATGTCCCAGATGGCATCACCGAGGGGCTTCCCATTGTCCAGGGTCTCCAGCTCGGCGAGCAGGTCCCGGTCCCGGCGGATGATCTCAGCCACCCGGAATAGAAGGGCAGCGCGGTCGCGTGGGGCCGACTGCGCGCCCCACGTTCCGTCGTCGAAGGCACGACGCGCCGCGGCAACAGCGGTCTCTGCATCCTGGGGTCCAGCCGCCGAGATCTCGTCCAACACCTCGCCGGTGGCCGGGTTGAACGTCTCGAAGTGCTCCTCCGAGCGCGGGTCCACCCATTTTCCATCGATGTAGAGCTGTTTCACGCCTGCCTCCGTGGGCGTATTCGATCTTCGTGCGACGGTAACACTACGGCTGAACCGCCGTTCAGAAAACCAGAGACGAAGAGACCAGATCGGCGGCCAATTCACCACTGCGTATCGCCCCGTCGATGGTCCCGCTGCCGTTCACGTGCTCGCCGGCGAAGTACACCCGACCCGCCGGCCGGCTCAACGCCTCGAGCATCTCTCGCTGACCGGGCCCGATTAGGGAATAGCAGCCGCCAGCCAGCGGATCGGAGCCCCAATCGGCGACCACCGGCGCCCCATCGAACATGGCCTCGGGTGCGGCCCGAGCCAAGCGGAACATCACGCTGGTCCGGAGAGGCGCCACACCTGCCTCGGATCCGGCAAAGCCGGTAACAGCACGACGCACCGATCCGGACGAGCCGAGCCCGGTCCAGTACCAGGCGGGGATGTCGATGTCCTGTCTACGGAACATTGGCGGCGGCTCGGCGGTAGCCATGGCAACCTTGATCCCGACCCCCATCGTCAGGGACCTCAGGACGAGCGCCACCTCGTCGGGCAACTGCGGTTCGACTCTCATGCGCTTCAACACCCCGAGCGGCGTTGCCAGCACCACAGCTGAAGCACTGAAGACCTCATCGGCAGTCTCGACCGTCACGTCGTGTGCTGAATGGCGGATAGAGATCACCTCTAAACCCAGGCGCACATCTAGGTGTGGGGTCAGCGCTTGGGCAAGACGATCGTTGCCGCCATCGATCCGAACGTAGGACCCGTCGTCCCCGATCCCGAACTCCTCGCCGATCTCAGCCGCGGCAATCGACTCGAGCGGGGCGCCGGCCGTCCCCTGGAGACGGGATAGGAGGATGGACAGCGCTGGGCCGGCGTCACCGAGACCGTCGAGGACATCCTGTGCACTCATGGCTGACAGCCCCGCCCGCCCTATCTCGTTCATCCGACCGGCCAGAAGCCGCGCGAGACGCTCATGCTCCTCGCTGGCGATTGGTGGCCCACCCACCGGGTCGCGCGAGATGAAGTCCATCCCAGTGTCGATGACCTCGAGCCCGAGCTCGTCGGCGAGACCCATCACCGCCGTCTGCGTGGTCGAGATCCACTCGCCACCCAACTCGACGATCTCGTCATTCGGCAAGCGATGCGACCAGAGACGGCCGCCGACCCGGTCTCTGGCCTCCAGGACCACAACGTCGATCCCATGATCGGCCAGGCGCCGGGCGGCGACCAGGCCCGCCACTCCGGCCCCGACCACGATCACCTGACGAGTTCGGCTGTCGTGCATGACAAGACCGAGCGTATGCCAGGCCGTGGCTAGATTGCCGCGGTGCCCGAGGGATCACCGGAGTACCCGGTCAGAGTCGACCGCCGCGTGTTCGTCCCGATGGATGACGGGGTCACCATCGCCCTCACTGTCTACCAACCCGACAGCGACAACGATGGTCCCTATCCGACCGTCGTCGAGTCTCTCCCCTATCGCAAGGACGACGCCTTCTACGCGGGCGACTGGGCGACCTACGCCTATATGGCCGGGAACGGATTCGCCGGGGTGCGCATCGACATCCGGGGGACGGGAGCATCGACCGGGATCATCGAGGACGAGTACGTCCCCCGGGAGCAGGAGGACACGCTCCAGATCTTCCGCTGGCTCGCCGACCAGGAGTGGTGCAACGGGAACCTCGGCATGTGGGGCGTGTCGTGGGGCGGATTCAGCTCACTACAGACCGCGATGCTCCGTCCGCCCCAACTCAAGGCCATCGCCCCGGTCCACGCCACCCATGACCGGTTCGCCTGCGACGTCCACTACACGGGAGGTTCACTCCATGCGCAGGAACAGGTGGATTGGCCACCGTCGATGGTGATTTGCAACGCGCTGCCGCCCGATCCGGACATCGTCGGGGACGGTTGGTACGAGCAATGGATGGACCGTTTGGAGAACACGCCGCAGTGGCCCGGGATATGGCTTCGTCATCAGCAGCGTGACGACTATTGGCTCCACGGCTCCCCATGTGCCGACTACGGCGCCATCCAATGCCCCACACTTCTCATCGGCGGCTGGGTCGACGGGTATGTCGACGGGATGCTGGCCCTGGCGGAGCATCTCACCTGCCCCACCCGGACCGTGATCGGGCCTTGGGGCCACTATCGGCCCTCCACCGGGTGTCCGGGGCCGCGCCTCGACCATCTCGATCTCCTCGCAAGGTGGTTTGGCCATCATCTCAGGGGTGACGAGAACGGGGTGATGGAGATGCCTGCGGTCACCGCCTACATCCGCACCGGCACGCCCTACGACGGACCGACCCGTCCTCCCTTCCACGATCCGCCGACACCCGGATACTGGCGAGCCGAGGCGTCGTGGCCACCCGCCGGCCGCATCGAGGTCGATCTGTCTTTGGATAGCCTCCATCACGACACCACGACCTGGTCGGGACCGCAATGGGTCGGGGTCCACGCCCCCGCCTGGGATCGGGCGGGACGGGGCAGCGCCGATTCGACCGATGACGATGCTCACTCGGCCACTTTCGAAACCGCCCCCCTCGACGAGCCCCTGGAGATCCTGGGGGCCCCCGAGATCGAGCTGACGGTGGCCAGCGACAAGCCTGTCGGAGTAGTCGCCGCCAGGCTCCTCGCCATCACGCCGGACGAAGAAGGGCACCTGATCACCAGGGGCAACCGAAACCTGGCCTTTCCCGATGACCTGTCCACACCCATTCCGATCGTGCCCGGCTCTGCTATCACGGTCCGCTTCCCGCTGATGTCGACGTCTGCCGTGCTGCCCGCTGGCTGGCGCTTGCGACTCGCCCTTTCCGGAGCGGACTTCCCGGTGGTATGGCCGCCCGGGGAGAGATTCACCCTGACCTTCGACCCGAGTCGCTCCACGTTGCGGTTGCCCACCGTTCCGGCACGCGACGAAGATTCCAAGGTCCTCGTTCCCACCCCGCCACCCCTTCCCGAGCCTCCCGGGCTCGAGGAGGACGAACGGGGACACGCACTCGTCCAACGGGACGGCCCGACCATCTCTTATCAGCGGCACCGCTACTCCAGGGAGTTTCAACCGCAGCGGGCAGATCTGACCTACAGCTCGGACGAGAAGTGGATCGTGAGCGTCGACGAAGACGACCCGGCTTCGACACGTGTTCGGTCGAACGCCGAGTCGACGATGGAGCGACCGGGATGGAAGGTGGCCACGCGGGGCAGCCTCGAGTTGTCCGGCGATGCAGGGTCGTTCCATCTCAAAATCGAGCTCACCGCCCTCCACGACGACCGGGTCGTGTTCAACCGGAAATGGGACGACAGCGTGCCGAGAGAATGGGCCTGAACCGCCGTTCACTACTCTCGCTCTGTGGAACCGACACTTCACCGCGACCGGTATGTCGAAGCCGATTGGTACGCCAAAGAGGTATCCAGCGTCTTCGAGCGACAGTGGTTTTGCATCGGTCGCGAAGAGGAAATCCCCGAACCCGGCGACCACTTGGTGTGCGAAGTCGTCGGCGAATCGATCATCGTCACCAGGACGCGAGCCGGTGACCTGGCGGCCTATGTCAATCTCTGCCGGCATCGCGGCTCACAGCTGACCGACGCCGCCGGGAAGCCATCCCAAACGCACTTGGGCCCGACAGGCACATTCAAAGGCTCGATCCAGTGCCCCTATCACGCCTGGACCTATGGCTTCGATGGCCAACTCCGGGCGGCACCATTCCTCGATGAGGCCGACGGACTCGACAAAGCGGACCTGCCCCTTCATCACATCGCAGTCGAGACCTGGGCCGGGTTCGTCTGGATCCACCTCGATCCGGAGGCAGCCGGGCCGATCGCCGGCCAGTTCCAGGAGTCGGAGACCTATCTGGCCAACTATCCGTTGACCGAGCTGCGGACCGCGGCCCGGCTCGTCTATCCGGTCGCTTCCAATTGGAAGGCTCTCGTGGAGAACTACAACGAGTGCTATCACTGCGGCCCGGTCCACCCCGAATTGGTGGAGCTCGTGCCCGCCTTCAGGCAAAGGGGCGGCTCCGAACTTGATTGGGCAAGCGGCATCCCGCATCGGGATGGCGCTTGGACATTCACCGCGAGCGGGACGACCAACCGCCGGCCGTTCCCCGGCTTGACCCCCGAAGAACAGGAGCGGCACAAGGGCCAGCTCGTGTACCCCAACCTCATGCTGAGCCTTTCTGCCGACCATGTCGCCGCCTTCACCCTGTGGCCCCACGGCCCTGCCCTGACCACAGTGGTCTGCGATTTTCTGTTCCATCCCGATGAGATGGTGCGACCCGATTTCGATCCCTCGGACGCCGTCGAGTTCTGGGACATGGTCAACCTCCAGGACTGGAAGATCTGCGAGTCCGT
>JALDXP010000004.1:0-25661 GCA_032154885.1 Actinomycetota bacterium | reverse complement strand
GACTCGACCTTCGAGGTGCAGTTGGAGGGCGGTCTCGAGCTCCTGGCCAAGCCCTCCGGGCGGATGCGTCGGGGGCGTGGCATCCGGGTCCTCCCTGGTGACACCGTCGACGTCGAAGTCTCTACCTATGACCCGACCCGGGGCCGCATCGTCTGGCGCTACCGCTAGACCTGCCCACGCGGCCTCAACAGGCCGCTCGCCTTATGGAATCTGTCAGGGTCGTCCGGCAAGATGCGGTCATGGAGCTGGCTATGAATCTGGTGGCGGGGGCTGCTGCGGTGTTGATGATCCTGGTCGGGGGCTACGCCATCGCCGCCATCTGGTGGGACGATCTCTGAGCTGAGGTTGGCGATCGGGAGTAGTTTCCCGGCATGCGTCTCAGCAATGTCATTCTGCGGGTCTCAGATCTCGCGGGCTCGATCGTGTTCTGGCGTGACCTGGTCGGGCTCGAGTTGCGCTGGTCAGGCGACGAGTTCGCCTTCTTCGCCATCGGCGAGAGCCAAATCACTCTCAATCAGCCCTTGGTGTTCGAGGATCAGGCTTCTGACACCGAGATCGTGTTCGAAGTCGAGGACGTGCATTCCATCATCTCGGAGATGCGGGAACGGGGTGTCCCCTTCGATGTCGAGCCGAGAGCGGTGACCTCCGACGGGGAGCGGACCTTGTTCGCCGCCCATTTCCGGGACCCGGATGGCCACGTGGCCAGTGTCACCGGGTGGGTCGAAGGGGCGGAGTAGGACGCCAAGACGCGCCGGAGGGCGCCACCGGGATGGCGCCCTCCAACAAGCTACCGGCGGCGTCAGCCGGCAGCAGTCGTGGTCTCGGCCGGCACCGTGGTCTCGGTGGCCGGGTCGGTCGGGTCGGCGGGGTCTCCGCTGTCACACGCGGCGACCGCCAACGCCAGGGTCAGTGCGGCTGCGATCGTCTTCGTCTTGCGCAGTCTCCGGTCCATATGTCCTCCATTCCAGGGACACGTGTCGCCCGGCCCACCGGACGCCCACGCGACAAGATGGCTTACTACCCCTGCCGGCCAAGTCTCAAACCGGTTTCTCGTTATTTTGGCCATCTCAGTTGGCGGTGTACGCCCCGTCGACCAAGTAGTAGCCACCCGTGCAGAACGAAGCCTCATCGGACCCGAGGAACGCGACCAGGTCGGCTACTTCCTGAGCCTCACCCAACCGCCCAATCGGGTGCATGCCGGCGATGGCTTTCAAGCTCTCCTCGTCGAGGCTGTCGGCAAGCAAAGGTGTGTTGATGAAACCGGGGCCAACCGAGTTGACCCTGATTCCCTGAGCCGAATACTCGATCGCAGCCGTCTTCGTCAGACCGACAACACCGTGTTTCGCCGCCACATAGGCCGGCGAATTGGCGAATCCGACACTGCCCAGGATCGACGCCATGTTGATGATCGAACCGCCACCCGAATCCAGCATGGCCGGGATCTCATGTCTCATGCAATAGAAAACGCCGCTCAGGTTGACCTCGATCACCTGCTGCCAGCTATCGATTGGATACTCGCCGGTGAGCGCCTGAGCGCCTCCTATCCCGGCGTTGTTGACTGCGACATGTAGCCCGCCGTAGGTCTCCACCGTCGCTGTCACCATCGCCTCGATCTGCTCGGGCTCGGAGACATCGACCTTCAAGAACGTGGCCTCAAGAGCCTCGGCTCGGATCCTCTCGGTCACCATGTCCCCGCCGTCCTTGTCATAGTCGGCAACGATCACCTTCGCTCCGGAACGAGCAAAGGTCATGGCGCACGCCTCTCCGATCCCGGACCCGCCCCCGGTCACCAACGCCACTTTGTCCGTGTAGTCATGCTTCGCCATCTGCCGTTCTCCAATCCTGTCGAGGTCCTCATGCCGCTCGCACCCAGCGACTTACCCCTTTGGAGTAAGGCGAACAACAATCTGAGCCGGTAGCTTCGAAGAATGACCGCAAGGTCGGCCTCGGAACGGGCTCTGTGGACCGCGCTTCTCCTCGGAGGCGCGGTAGCGGTCGCCGTCGGAGTGTATGGATCCGTTCATGACCCGGCCGGCCAGCAGACGATCTCTCTGTTCTTCTCCAACACCCTCAGCTTCAAGGCGTGGATGACAACGCTGATCCTGTTCTTCGCCTTCGGTCAGGTGTACTCGGCTCTGCGGATGTGGGGCAAGGTGAAGATCCCCAAGACGATGCCGTCGTGGTGGGGTGATCTCCACCGATTGTCCGGGACCATTGCCTTCGCGCTCAGCCTGCCTGTCGCGTTTCATTGTCTCTGGGCCCTTGGCTTCGAGCCGGACTTCACCGAGTTGCGTCGCTTTGCCCACTCGGTTCTCGGCTGTCTCTTCTACGGCGCCTTTGCCGCCAAGGTCACGTTGGTGCGGTCGCACGACACGCCCTCCTGGTCGCTGCCCGTGGTCGGGGGAGTCGTATTCACGACCCTCGTCGCGATCTGGCTGACCACATCGCTCTGGTTCTTCACCACAGTGGCTTTCCCGGGGATCTGATGTTCGAGCGCTTCGTCAACGCCTTTCAGGTCGTGGTGGCTATCGCCACCGTGATCACAGTGGTGCTGCTGTTGACCGCTTCGCCCTCGGTTGCCGACCCAGCTGAATCAGCGGCTGTATCCGGCGCCGACCTGTTCGCCTCCAATTGCGCCGGGTGTCACGGTTCCGGAGGCGAGGGGGGCGTCGGGCCTGCATTGGCCGGCGGGCTGGCCCGATTCGGCTCGATGAAGGAAGTCGTGGCCTTCGTCTCCACCGGTGTCCCGGGGAGCATGCCCGGATTCGAGACCCGTCTCAGCCCCGAAGAGATCGAAGTAGTTGTCGACTACGTTTGGGTCGATCTGGCCGGCCGCTGACCTATTGGCACAATCCGGATGCAGTCGTACACTTGGTGAGACACCTCGACGCGGGGTGGAGCAGTCTGGTAGCTCGTCGGGCTCATAACCCGAAGGTCGCGGGTTCAAATCCCGCCCCCGCTACTAACGAAAAACCCAGGCGCTGCCTGGGTTTTTCGCTTGTCTGGACTTCTCGCCAACCTACTCCGCGAAGGCTCCATCGCGCGAGACGTTGAATGGAGGCGCGCCCCCGCGGATGCCAATGGCTCATTGAGGAGATCGGAAGTCCTCTATTCAGGCCGCGGCGACCCGATGCGAGCCAGCGGTCCGCTCCACCGGGTAGTTGGGCGACTTTTGCAGCGATTGCGCTAGCTGCACCGCAACCCAGTGCGGCCGAAGGGCTCCAAGAACCTGTCATCGGCACTCACTCGGGCTTGAGATACACACCCTGAACGTACCTCACCCGCCCATCACGCAGGGCGCGGCCGGAATTGGCACGCTTCTGGGCATGTCGCTCGCCAAGCACCAGGTGCATTCCAAGAGGAGGCGGTGTGCCCGCCGGCGGTCGGTTTGCGTCCAGCCAGGCAAGTATCGTCGAAGAGACGTCCCGGAACGTGTGCTCTTTGAGGCCCAACTCGCGCAAGAGTGTTCGCAAGTCTTCCGGGGAAATCAGGTGGCTCTGCCCCGGCTCACTCGCCCAGGGAACGGGAAAATCGAGCGGCTGTCCGTTGCCCGCACAGATGTCCTGGAACACGAACTGACCGCCGGGTCGCAGGACGCGCGTTATTTCACCGTAAAATTGGCGCTTTTCGGCAATGTTCATCTGCGTCTGAATCGTCCACACGCAATCGAACGCGCCATCATCAACCGGTAGCGCCAAAGCATTGCCTTGACGAAATTGGGTCCGCTCTGCAAGGCGCGTCAGGCGGGACAGCTCGTTGGCCACGGTGCAAAACTCAGGCATAAGGTCAATACCGGTGACGTCACACCTGTACGTCGCGGCGAGGAATCGTGCCGGGCCGCCCAGGCCGCTGCCCACGTCAAGCACCCGTGTTCCCGGCTTGAGTGCAGCGAGTGCGGCGAGATCCTTCGTAGCAGCGCGCCCGGCCGAGTGAAACTCATCGGCCGGCGCAAGGTCATCCACAGTCGGCGCGTCAGGGTCCTTACCCGCTTCGCGCAAACCAGCGACGATGCGATCGAGCAATCCGACAGCACGGTAGTGAGCTTGAACTGAACGCTCATCGGCCATGATGACGCCTCCCTTCTGTCGCCCAATCAGATGTCGACACCCCAAATGTCGCTTCAAAAGCCCCAGATGTGGGGGTGTAACGCGCCCGGGGCGGCTGTAACTCGTTGATCCATGACGCCGTCAACTGTGATACGCGCCAAATCGTTGCGGGGTATTAGACACCGCGGAGGGGCTCATGTCCACGCAACCGAAGCTGCTCGATCGCGTCCGGGACAGGCTGCGCTACAAGCAGTACACCCTGTGCACGGAGCAGGCGTATGTGAGTCCTGGCTTGGTCGGTTCGCCAGTTGATGGTCATGCGAGTCGGTGCCCTCAGCCGTCGGTTGGTTCGAACAGATCGAGCTGGGGCATCGACCTCGGCGACGACGACCAAAGCCACCACATCACCGACGAGCACCGCATGAACGTCGCGATGATGCGCCAATAGAGGTAGCCGCGCAGCGCACTCACGAGAACCGGGCGCGGCCTCGTCCAGGATGGTCGTTCTTCCGGGTGTTGGCCGTGCGTCGGTTACGACGTGCTGAGAGCGTCGACGGCCTGTTGCACGGTGGGATAGAAACTGATGCGACCGCTGTCTAACCAGGTCTAGGTTCGTGGGCGGAGTGAACCCTGGGCCGCCAGTATGTGACCATGACTGATGAGAAGAGGGTGGACCGCCCGGCACCGGCGCTGGCAACTGACCCCGCACCAGATGTCCTATGACCAACGACGACATCACTCGCAGTGTCCTCGATGATGTTGCGTACATGGTGCTCGCAACCGCGGATGCTGACGGCGAACCGTGGGCATCGCCGGTGTGGTTCGCGATCGACGGCTACGACGACCTCTACTGGATCTCCCGGCCAGACGCTTGGCACTCGCGAAACATCGCCGCTCGCCCTGATATCGCGATCGTCGTGTTCGACTCGACCAATCCACCGGCGACGAGGCAGGCTGTCTACATGCGCGCCACCGCGGAACGCGTCAACGATCCGAATTCGATCGCACACGGCGTGGCGGTCTTCTCGCGTTACTCAGTTGCCCAGGGCCTCGGCGAGTTGACTGTCGACGAAGTCACAGGAGACAGCGAACTACGCCTCTTCCACGCTCGCGTCCGTGAGCACTGGATTCTCGAGAACGATCGTGACATCCGAGTGCGAGTTCACCCATAGGTGGCGGGGTCGTTTCCGGAGTCACCGAGTTTTCTTTTTGGAACGCACCCGGCTCACCGGCGAACGCGGTATCGCAGGTGCAGCACGCGGGACCCTTGGATCACCACGTGCGGGTCTTCGAACAGGTGCTGGGAGCGAAGTGCCCCGAAGTATGGCTTTCCGGACCCGAACGCCACCGGCACAACATCCATCGCAACTTCGTCCACAAGCCCGAGAGTAAGGGCCTGGCCTCCGACGTCACCGGCGGCAACAGTGACGGCTCGTCCGTCGGCCAGTTCGTCAGCCTTGGCCACCGCCTGCCCGACGTCGCTCACGAAATGATACGACGCCTCTGGGTGCCAGCCGTCCGGCTTGGGACGGTGAGACACCACAACAACATGGTCGCCAACCGGAGGGGTGCCGTCCCAACCGTTCATGATGTCGAAGAGGTGGCGGCCGATCACCATCGCTCCGATGTCTGTCCACAGCGGCTTGACATAGTCCGCCGACGCTTTGGAGACTCGGAAGGTGCCATTTTCGGTCAGGTCGGTGTCGCCGTTGAAGTACCAGTCGAACAACGGTCCGACGTCGTCGTTGTTGTCGGCTATGTACCCATCGACCGACACGACGTTGTGCATCACGATGTTTCCCACGGTTCGCCTCCGTTACTCCGGTGTGGCCGGCTTTCTGGGACCGGTTGATTAAACTGTTTATGTGATTAACAATTACGCTAGTGACGTCTATTTGGCTGTGTCAAGTCGTATGGCAAGGCGACAGAAGCGATGGCGGAGACTGATGTGAGTCCAGAGGTGTTCCCGACCGCTACGTCTGAGGTGTCTGAGGGAATGCGACGGCTCTGGGGACAGAGAGCCACGCGGCGCCGCGGGCCGAAACCGACCATCAGCGTACAGTCGATCGTTGAGTCCGCGCTTGAGCTCGCCGACAGCGAGGGCCTGGAATCAGTGTCGATGGCGAGAGTCGCGGACGCTCTCGATTGTACGGCGATGGCCCTATACCGTCATATCGACAGCAAGGACGAGCTCCTGACTCTCCTCGCCGATCGAGTCGCGGCCGACACGCCGAACCTCCCCACAGATCTCGGTTGGCGTGACGGTCTGCGGGCGTGGACGCGAGTACAGATCGAAGGCGCTCTCGCCCACCCATGGCTGCTTCAGCTGCCGCTCGTGTCCACGCCGTTGGGCCCTCATCGCGCTCGATGGATCGACCAAGGCTTCGGGACCATGCGCGACCTAGACCTCACGACAGCGGAGAAAGGGCAGATCCTCAACCTGCTCAGCCTCTTCGTCCTCTCCGAGGTCCGCGTTCAGGTCGAGCTTCGGGACCTCACGATCAACCCGTTCGCGGAGCTCGCCCAAGTCATCCATCACCTTGCCGACACCGCAGACCTGCCGAACCTGTTCGCCGCGTTTGCCGACCCATCACCCGGGGATGCGGACGACATTTTCGGGGTGGAGCTAATCCTCGACGGCGTTGACGCCCTCTTGCACCGACCGTCGACGTAGCCCTGACGAAGCAGACGTGCCGGATGGCCCTGTCCTCTCGCTGCGGTCGACCCAGGACAGAAAGATCCAACGTTGCGAATTCCCGCGCGACCTTGAAACCAGCATTCTGTGGGCCAACCCGTCCTCAGGACACTCTCGTGCCCTTGGTCTGATAGCCGCCTCCACCTGGGTAGACCCACTCGGCGGACAATGTCTTGCCGTCGCTGCTCATCTTGGAGACGGCGTAGGCCGGGGAGCCCTTGTCACCGGCCCAGATCTTGACTGTGTCGTCGTCGAGGGGCTCATAGGTGTAGTCGAGCGTGTTGCCCGCACTGTCGTAGAAACGAGACCTGATCTCGGTGTCCGGCTCCTCCATGAACGGCCGGTTGTGTCCGATCACTTCGAGTCCGCGCACGGTCAGACCGTCCTGGACCAAATCGACGTGCTGGAGGAGGAAGTAGCCGCCTTCCATCCATTCATAGCGAATGGTTCCTTCGGCGCCACCGGTCAGTTTCCAGGTGCCGACAAGAGCGTCCAATGATTTCAGATCAGTGGCGGGCTCGGGGATCGGAGGCATGTCGTAGCTCATGGTTTCCTTTCCGGGGATGTTCCTGAGAACGTACCGAGGCCCCCCTTGGCCCGTCTTGAACATATTTCACCCACCGACCGTGGTGGGGCCGTTTGGCCAGGTTGGCGTCCGGGGTATCGAATGCACATGAGGAAGGTTGCGATCCGTCGGATCGAATCCGCTCGGTCACCTCGCACATCCGGAAAACCAAGCGTGCTCCTGCGTGAGGTGGTCGCCCGTGAATACGCAGGATTCAACGACGCGACCTCTCCCACGGGAGGGTTCGTGTTGCCGGCCACTGCCAGTGTGCCCGTCATCGTCAAGATCCAGGATTCGGCGTTGCGGCCACCGGTGTTCGTCAACGGGCCGCATGACGTTTTCACCACAGTTGCCGGTTCCTGTGCTCCCTCCTATCTCGAGATGTGGCTGGCGCCATTGGGCGCCTACCGGATCCTCGGTCTCCCTCTCGACCGGTTGCCTGGTCAGCCAGTGGATCTCGTCGACGTGCTCGGATCGGATGGCCGTCGCCTTGGTGAACAGGCTCGCGATCTCCCGACGTGGACGGAGCGGTTTGCTCTCGTGGACTCTTTCCTATTGGAGCGCATGGATCAGGGCCCTCGACCTTCCCCTGAAGTCAGCCATGCGTTGTCGATGCTGGTGGAGAGTGATGGTCGGCGACCGATTGGCCAGCTCGCCGCCGACACGGGGTGGAGCCACAAGCATTTGATCACTCGGTTCAAACGTCAGGTCGGGCTTGCACCGAAGATGGCCGCCCGTCTGATCCGATTCGAGAGCGTTCGTCGACACCTGGCTGGGGGAAGCCTCGGCTGGGCCCAGATCGCCGCCGAGGCGGGTTACGCCGACCAGTCGCATCTAGTGCGCGAATTCCGGCAGTTCGCCGGTCTCACTCCCACCGCCTTTGCGGAGGGAAGCAAGCAGGGTTAAATCCGTCCAAGACTGCAGGCGTCGGTTCTTCGTACCGTGGTCGCGTGAGAACACCGACGAGCTCCGGGCCGTTCTGGGATGGAGTGGAGGGCCGGTCACCGGTGCCGCCGGCGGCCCGAACGCTCGGCTTCGAGTTCATCTCGTCCTCCGAGGAGTCGATAGAGGTCGCGTTTCAGGCGAGCCAGGATTTCACGACCCCATTCGGTGACGTGCTCGGAGGATTTCTCGCCGCCATGCTCTACGACACGGTCGGTCCCGCTGTCCTTTCCACGCTTGGCGATGGAGAGTTCATAAAGACGTTGGACCTATCTACCTTCTTCCTCCGGCCGGCACGTCCCGGGCGGCTCATCGGCCGTGGGCGAATCCTCAACCGCACGGACGAAATCGTCGTTGTCGAGGCTTCACTGGCCGACCAGGACACGACGGTTGCAACCGCGACGGCCACGATCGTCATAGTTTCGATCGATACCGCGGACCCTGTCGGGGTTGACCGAGCCGGCTGAGGACACACTGGTCTGGCGTCTACTGATTCGACAGGGTGTCTGGGAGGGTATGTGACGAGGGAGAGGGCAGACGGGCCGCCGCAATGGGCCAGGACGCGGTGGGATTGGAGGTTTCGCAATGACCGAACATGCTGTGGTGGTCGCAGGAGGCGGCCCGACCGGGCTGATGTTGGCGGCTGAGCTGAAATTGGCCAGCGTCGATGTCGTCGTGATAGAACGACGCACCAGTCAGGATCTCGACGGCAAGCGAGCCGGGGGTCTTCACTCGCGCACCATCGAGGTACTTGATCAGCGAGGCGTCGCGGAGCGCTTCCTATCGGAGGGTCAAACGCATCCGTTCGTGGGCTACGCCGGGACCTTCCTGGACATCGGCGATTTCCCAAGTCGCCACAACTACATCCTCGCGCTCTGGCAAAACCGGATCGAGCCCATCCTGGCCAACTGGGTCGAGGAGCTCGGGGTCTCGATCCTTCGTGGGCGCGAGGTCACGGGATTCGCCCAGGATGAGACTGGCGTCGAGGTCGAGCTGTCCGACGACAGCACCATCCGCGCCGAGTACCTCGTTGGGTGCGACGGAGGTCGCAGCCTGGTCCGCAAGACGGCAGGTATCGAGTTCGCTGGGTGGGATGCGTCGGCCAGTTTCATGATCGCCGAGGTCGAGATGGATGAGGAGCCGGAGATCGGCATGCGGCCCGAGGGTGGTGGCATCGGCCCGGTCAATCGAGAGGAGGGCGGAGGCCCGTACGGCGTGGTGCTGCTCGAGAAGGAGGTCGAGCACGCCAGCGAGCCCACGATGGCGGACCTGAGCGAGGCGCTCATCGACGCCTACGGGACGGACTACGGGGTGCACCGCCCCACGTGGATCTCCCGATTCACCGACATGACCCGGCAGGCAGCGTCCTACCGCGAAGGACGCGTGCTGCTCGCAGGCGACGCCGCCCACGTCCATGGCCCGCAGGGCGGACAGGGCCTCAACACCGGTGTGCAGGATGCGGTGAACCTGGGATGGAAGCTGGGCCAGGTGGTCAACAAGACCTCACCCGAGAGCCTCCTGGACACCTACCACGCCGAACGGCATCCGGTTGGTGCCCGGGTTTTACAGAACACCATGGCGCAGGTAGCACTCGTCCGCATCGATGATCGCAGCCAGGCGCTCCGCGCCACCGTGCTCGACATGCTGGGCATGGACGAGCCCCGCACGCGTATCGCCGGGATGATCTCCGGTCTCGACATCCACTACGACCTCGGGGAGGGGCACCCGCTGCTCGGGCGGCGCATGCCCGATCTCGACCTGCACACCGCCGACGGTTCCACGCGGGTCTTCGAGTTGCTACATCATGCCCGACCCGTGCTTCTCGACCTCGGTGGGCCTGGCGGCTTCGACATCGCTCCATGGGCGGACCGGGTCCGGTTGGTGGAGGCCACGTACGACGGTGCATGGGAGCTCCCGGTTCTCGGCGAGATTGATGTGCCCTCGGGCGTCTTGATACGTCCGGATGGGCATGTCGCCTGGGCGGGGAACCTCACGGACCCGGAGCTACCTCTGGCGCTCGAGACCTGGTTCGGCGTAGCCAATCCGGCTTAGAACCCGACAGAGGAGGTGCTCAGAATGCGACCACAGCCGATTCCCAATCCCGGAGTCGCCGCGTGATCAACTCGGCCCGTTCCTCCTCGCTCCCGCTATCGAGCACCTCGAAGTCCGAGGGGTCGGCTCGAAGGTAAACCCCCGAAGTCCGGGCGTTCAGCCCGGTGTCTCGGTCAGACCGCGTTGTGAAATACCCGGTGGCGCGGTCGGCGGTCTCCACCCTGATCTCGCCGGTTCCCTCGAGCTGAGGCGCATTGGGGTGTCGAGGGCGCTCGCCCTTCCAGAAGTAGAGGATGCCGGCCGGGTCCCTGCGTTCCTTCGATGCCTCGCTCCAGTAGCGGGACGACAGCGTGCCGTCCTCCTGCCAGGCCCTCCCGGTCACGCTCAGGTCACCGTCGCGGTCGCGCGATATGCGCAGGAGACTCACCGCGGACGGTTCCTCCTCGGTCCGAACGGTGAGTGAGAGCTGCCACCACAGTCCTTCGATCAGGCCCCGTCGGCCCTCGGACTCGATTGCCTTGCGGAGCTTCTGATTGATGGCGCGAATCTCCGATGGGTTGGCCGACGGGTCGTAGCGGATCGAGGTCAACCCGAGCAGGTCGCTCGGAAGCTTCGAACCGTGGGCGTGCAGGATGAAGGTGCGCCGGATCCCGAGCGCCCCTCCGAAGAGCCCGGCCTCGAATACAACGTTGTCGCGCGGAGACGCTTCACCTGACTGAGAAGCATCGGTCGCGGTCCAGTCGTCCTGGGCGAACACGAACGCGGCAAAATCGACCTGCTGGGTGAGCTCGACGAGCCGGTCGAGAGTGGATCGCCCCGGGTTGAACGTGGTGGTCCATGGCTCCACGTCGGCGACGTCCTCGAGCCCGCGTGTGATCGCCTGGAGCAGTTTGGCCTGTTTCCCCGACGATCCGAGGAAGATGCGCGGCTTGGTCACAGGCATGGCGCACACGCTAGGCGGCCGGCCGCGGGCGGGGTCAAATGCCAACAGAGCAGGATCGGAGAAGCCATGGTCCTGACACCCATATAGGGTGAGGCCGCATGCAGGCAGCCGACAGCCACGACCTGATCCGCGTGACCGGGGCCCGGGAGAACAACCTCAAAGACGTGAGCATCGAGATCCCGAAGCGCCGGTTGACGGTGTTCACCGGCGTCTCCGGCTCGGGAAAGAGCTCTCTAGTCTTCGACACGATCGCCGCCGAGTCACAGCGGTTGATCAACGAGACCTACAGCGCCTTTGTGCAGGGTCTCATGCCAACCATGTCTCGGCCTGACGTCGACGTCCTCGATGGCCTGACGACGGCGATCATCGTCGACCAGGAGCGGATGGGCGCCAACGTCCGTTCCACCGTCGGTACTGCCACGGATACCAATGCGATGCTGCGGCTCCTTTTCAGCCGTTTTGGTGAGCCGCACATCGGCCCACCACCTGCGTTCTCGTTCAACATTCCGACCCGGACGGCGAGCGGGGCGATGACGGCCGACAAGGGCAAGGGAGAGCGGACCGTCGTGCGCAACCTCGTCTACCAGGGTGGCATGTGCCCGCGTTGTGAGGGAATGGGCTCGGTCAACGACATCGACCTCACCCAGATCTACGACGAGGCCAAGTCGCTCAACGAGGGCGCAATCACCGTTCCCGGCTACAAGGTGGGCGGATGGTCGGTGCGCTACTTCACCGAGTCGGGGTTTCTCGACCCGGACAAGCCGATCAGCAAATACACCAAGAAAGAGCTCGCCGACTTCCTCTACAAGGAGCCGGTGAAGGTCAAGATCAACAACATCAACCTGACCTACGAGGGCCTGGTACCACAGATCCAGAAGTCATTCCTGTCCAAGGACGTCGACACACTTCAGCCACACATCCAGGCGTTCGTTGAGCGCGCAGTGACGTTCACCGCATGCCCCGACTGCGGCGGCACCCGGCTCAATGAGGCGGCCCGCTCGTCGAAGATCGCCGGGAAGAGCATCGCCGACGTCTGTTCGACGCAGATCAGCGATCTGGCCCAGTGGATTCGTGAGCTCGACGAGCCCTCTGCCAAGCCCTTGCTCGACGCACTCCAGGAGACGCTCGACTCCTTCGTGGACATCGGTCTCGGCTACCTCTCGCTGGACCGGCCCGCGGGCACCCTCTCCGGTGGGGAGGCGCAGCGCACCAAGATGATCCGCCATCTCGGCTCCCCACTCACCGATGTCACCTACGTCTTCGACGAGCCCACAATCGGCCTCCACCCTCATGACGTCGATCGTATGAACGACCTGCTGGTGCAGCTTCGTGACAAGGGGAACACGGTGCTCGTGGTGGAGCACGAGCCCGAGACGATCGAGATCGCCGATCATGTCATCGACCTTGGGCCCGGCGCCGGGTCTTTCGGTGGTGAGGTGGTGTTCGAAGGCACCGTCACGGAGCTGAGGAAGAGCAAGACGCTCACCGGCAAGCACCTCGACGACCGGGCGGCGCTCAAGTCGGAGTTCCGCGCCTCTGAGGAGAGTCTCGAGATTCGTGGAGCCAAACTGCACAACCTGCAGGACGTCGACGTAGATGTCCCCCTGGGAGTGCTGGTCGTTGTGACCGGGGTCGCCGGATCCGGTAAGAGCTCCCTGGTGCAGGGTTCAATCCCCGATGGAGCCGGGGTTGTCCTGGTCGACCAAGCTGACATACGGGGCTCGCGGCGGAGCAATCCGGCCACCTACACCGGCATGCTCGACCCGATCAGGAGCGCCTTCGCCAAGGCGAATGGGGTCAAGCCTGGCCTCTTCAGCCCTAACTCCGACGGCGCCTGCCCCAACTGCAACGGCGCCGGCGTCATCTTCACCCAGCTCGGCTTCATGGACACAGTCACCACGACCTGTGAGGTCTGCGAGGGCAAGCGGTTCGGAGCCGAGGTGCTGGAATATGAGTTGGGGGGCAGGAACATCAGCGACGTGTTCGAGATGTCCGTCACCGAAGCCGAGGAGTTCTTCGGCCATGGGGAATCGAGCGTGCCCAAGGCGCACGCCATCCTGCAACGGATGTCCGCCGTCGGGTTGGGATACCTGATAATCGGCCAGCCACTGACCACGCTCTCGGGTGGGGAGCGCCAGCGTCTGAAGCTGGCGATCCACATGGCGGAGAAGGGCGGGATCTATGTCCTCGACGAGCCGACCGTCGGGCTCCACCTGGCCGATGTCGAGCGTCTGCTCGGCCTGCTTGACGAACTCGTCGACTCCGGCAAGTCCGTCATCGTCATCGAGCACAGCCAGGCCGTGATGGCCCACGCCGACTGGATCATCGATCTGGGCCCCGGCGCTGGGCACGACGGCGGCCGGGTGGTGTTCGAGGGGACTCCGGCAGACCTGGTAGCCGACCGCTCGACGTTGACCGGCCAGCATCTTGCCGACTACGTGGGGGTGACCTAGTCCCTCTCCACCACCCCTACAGGGCATGGGTGGATAGCCTCGGGCTGTGACCGCCGACCTGGACGAGCTCCGCCTACTTCGTCAGGCCCGGGACCAAATGGACCGGGAGTACGCCCAGCCCCTCGACGTCCCGGCCCTCGCCCGGACCGCCGCGATGTCACCCGCGCATTTCAGTCGCCGCTTTCGCGCCGCCTACTCCGAGACGCCGTACTCCTATCTCATGACACGACGCATCGAGCGGGCCAAAGCGCTGCTTCGCAATACCGACATGAGCGTGACTGAGGTTTGTTTTGCGGTGGGCTGTTCCAGTCTCGGCTCGTTCTCTTCCAAGTTCACCGAGCTCATCGGCGAGACACCGAGCGCCTACAAGGCCCGCGACCACGAGGAGCTGGTGGGCGTGCCGTCGTGTCAGATGATGGTGGTCAGCCGTCCCCGTAAGGACCGAATCTCGACAAGCGCCGAAGCGAGCAGTTTTGAAGAAGCAACTTTGGCGCGACCCTCATAGGGTCAGGGATATGAGCATTTCACTGAGCACCGTGCACATTTATGTCGACGACCCCGATGCCGCCCTCGGCTTCTACCGGGACACCCTGGGTCTGACCGTCCAGGACGAGGTGGAGAATGGGGGCTTCCGTTGGATCACGCTGGCTACCGACAGTCAGCCCGATATCAAGATCGTGCTGTCCCAGCCTCATGCGGGCCGGTCCCAGGAAGATGGGGATGTCCTGGCCGCCCTGCTGGCCAAGGGTGAGCTTCCCGGGCCGTTCTTCCGTACCGATGATCTGGAGGAGACTTTCGACAAGACCGCATCCGCTCCGGGGGTGGAGGTGCTGTCGGAGCCTGCCGATCAGTTCTGGGGCGCCCGCGATGCCGCCGTGCGTGATCCTGCGGGAAACATGATCCGCATCGAGCAGGCCTAGCTCAGTCACAGGAGACGACGTTCCGTGGCGGGCTCACCTCACACCATCAGGTGGGGTGAGTTCGCCAAACTTGAGCCTGAACTGGCACAATTCGGGGCCGAACGGCTGACTGCTCTACCTGCCTATCTGGCCACGGTGCGCCAGTCGGGCCAGCCTCGAGTCCACCCCGTCACCCCGATTTTCGCTCGCGAGGAGCTTTTCCTTTTCATGGAGCCGACGTCACCCAAACGGCGAGATCTCCTCGAGAGAGGATGGTTTGCCATGCACAGCGGAGTCCCGGACAACGCAGGCACCGGTGGCGAGTTCTGGATCAGTGGCGTTGGAGTCGCCGTCGACCACCGGGAGACCTGGTCCCATGTCGCAGAGGTTGCGGGGTACGGGCCACCCGACCGCTACGTCCTTTTCCAATTCGAAGTGAACGAGGCCCGCTGTCACGGGTACGGCGACGTGCCGCTGCCAACCACCCAGAGGTGGTCGCTGGATCGCGATAGTTAGCTCGCCCCGGTCACAAGAGACCGGCGGCGATCTTTTCCGCTACCGCGACCACCGGGAAATGGATGTTCCCTCTCGGACAAGTCGGGAACAGCGAGCTGTCGGCAACCACGAGATTCTCTGCCCCGTAGACACGCCCGCTCTGATCGGTCACGGCGAGGGTGTCGGAGTCCGGGCCCATCTTCGCCGTCCCCGAACAATGGTTGGTGGTCTGGGTTCGCTCCCGAACCAGGTCCTCGAATGCCTTCTGGCTGTCCCAGGTCCATCGGTTTTGCCCTTCCCGCTCGATCACGCCGGCTAGTGCCGGCGAGGAAATGATCTCCATCGCCAGTTCGATTCCATCGCAGATCCTGCGGAGATCCCCGTCCTCCGAGTAGTGGCGGTGTTCGACACGTGGCAATTCAGATGGATCGGAGGATGAGAGCGACACCGTCCCGGTCGAGCGGGAATTCACCATCGACACAGCCAGACCGAAGACCCAGCGCCCCAGGTCGGTGTCCAGGTGCTGGCCCTGGTAGAGGTGGCAGTCGATCTCTTCATCGGAGTCGTCGGAGCGGCTCCTTCCCATCGCCTGCCCCTGGACTTTTTCGTAGTACTCCGCTTCCGGGACCAGGATCGCCGTGGCGACGTCGATGGCAAACGGGTGATCGAGCAGGTTCTGGCCTACACCCGGGAGGTGCTGGCGGACCGTGATGCCCAGCGATCCGAGGTTGTCGGCGTCGCCGTAACCGGAGCGATTCAAGATGCCCGGCGTGAAGTAAGCGCCCGCGGCCAGCACCACGAGACCGGCGTCGATCTCCTCGCCGTGGCTGGTGACCACCCCGTTTGCCCGCTCTCCCTCGAAACGCACTCGGTCGACCAATGTGTCCGGCCTGATGGTGAGGTTTGGCCTATCGCGAACTGGCCCCAGATAGCTGAATGCGGCATTGACGCGGTTGCCGTTGGCGATGTTCTTGGGCACCGGCCCGACTGATGGGATCTGCACCCGGTCTCCATTGATGTCGTCGACCTTGGCCAGGCCAAGAGCCTCGGCTGCCTCCATGAAGGCGAGGTCTGCGGCGGACCAGTTTTCGACTCGCCAGACCTGCACCGGGCCGTGATCTCCGTGCAGAGCCCCGCCCAATGGGTCAGATTCGGCACGTCGGAAGAAGGGCAGCAGATCGTTGAATCCCCAGCCGACGTTCCCTAAAGCCGCCCATTCGTCATAGTCGGAGGCGGAGCCACGGATCCAATAGCAAGCATTCATCGCTGACGACCCACCCAGCACCCGGGCGCGGGGGAGGAAGTTCCCGTTCCCGGCGTCGTGGATGCCCCACGAGTGCGATTCGAGTGGCTGCTGTTGAGGGAAGAGGAGCTCAGCGGGCCAGTCGGCGAGATTGGAGCCGTAGTCGGGACCGGCCTCGATCAGGAGCACCGATCGATTGGCCTCCGCCGTCAACCGATTGGCGAGCACGGCGCCTGCCGGCCCGCCGCCCACGATCACCACGTCGAATCCGTTGCCGTTCGTCAACAGTCCTCTCTCCTCTCTGTTTTGAAGCGAGCGGATTATGGCGGGTTCGACGGCGGTCAACGCCCCAGGAATCGGTCGCGTCCGGCCACGAGAGCGCTGATCTTCCGGTCGGCTACCGACCGATTGAGCATCCAGAACCCGCAGTCCGGATGCACCCACCGGACCCGGTCCGGGCCGAACGCCTTGACGGCCTTCTCGATTCGGGAGGCAACCTCGTCAGCCGTCTCGACGTGGTTCACCTTGATGTCGATCACACCAATGCCGATCCCGACGTGGTCGCCGACTTCCTGGAGAGCATCGAGGTCCGAGTCGGGACGGTGGGCGAGCTCGAGAACCAGGTGATCGGCGCGGAGCCCGTCGAGGAATTCGATGAGAGACTTCCATTCACCTGACTGGACCGTCTGGCCGCCGTAGTTGCCGAAGCAGAGGTGTACGGCGCTCTCGACCTCGATTGCGTCGAGGATCCGATTGATGCCGGCCTGAGCGATCGGCGCGTATTCAGGACTTCCAGGCACGTTCGCCTCATCTACCTGTACGCAGACACAGGGGAGGTCAGGCACCTGAAGCGCAAGGCAGTCTGCGATCGCCATGGTCAGCTGCTCGACGTCGTTGTAGTGAATGTCGAGGAGCATGCGCGCCAGCATGAACGGGCTGGTCAAGGTGAACTTGAGTGGCCCATCGGCAACCGACGCGGATCTCAGGCAGGCACTTGGCAGGTCGAGAGTGCCTTCGGAGATCTCATCCTCGACCACGCCGGCGGGCTTGCGTCTGAATCCGGTCTCCGACTTCGTCTGAAAAGCTGCGCTGTCACTCCTACCGATCTCAGTCCGAACGCCCCCCATCCGGGAAACGAAATAGTCGATCATGCCGTTCGTCTCGGCGTGGTTGGCGTCGAACCTGTACAGCTCCCCGTCAGTCGGTAGATCGATCCCGGCCCGCTTCTGTGTGTGGATCACGGCAGAAGTAGCGTCTATCAGCGCCTGTTCGGAGGGTGAGGCGAGCAGCCAGTTGATGGGTGGGTACGAGCCCACCGTGGTCGTGAGGATCTCAGGGTCTGCCGGCAGTTTCATCGGGTCCATGCGGCGGGACCGTACGCGGATGATTCGTATCGTCAACCCGGCACACCTTGATCTATCATGCACCTTGTGCTTCTATGTATGTGACCTGACGTGAGGAGATGGGATGAACATCGACAAGGACCTGGTGGCTGCATCGGCGACGCCGCTGGTGCTGGCGATCCTGGCCGAGAGCGAGAGTTACGGGTACGCCATCCTGAAGCGCGTCCGGGAGATCTCGCATGGTGAGCTCGAGTGGACAGACGGAATGCTCTACCCGCTGCTGCATCGTCTGCACCGGCTGGGATATGTGACCAGGGAGTGGAGGATCCCGTCCGAGGAGCGGCGCCGGAGGTACTACGCGATCACAGACGACGGGCACGCGGCGCTCGCGGAGCACAAGCGGCAGTGGGTGACGGTGGCGAAAGCCCTTGGTGATGCCTGGGGCGGCGGCGACCTGCTGCCCTTGGCATTCGAGGGGGCGTGAGCATGGACCAGCTGGAGCTAGAGATCGAGGAGTGGCGTGCGTTCGTCGAACAGAGTCCGGCGGTCGATGGCCGGGACGTGGAGGAGCTGGAAGACCATCTGCGCGCTCAGATCGCTGATCTGACGGCAGTTGGCCTCTCTCCCGACGAGGCGCTGCTGGTGGCTGTCAAGCGGATGGGGGCAGTCGACGAGCTGTCCCGCGAATTCGCCCGCGAGCACAGCGGCAGACTGTGGAGACAGCTCGTCAGCGCTGACGGCGGCGAGCAAGAACCATCCGAGAGCCGATGGCTGGAGGCCCTCGTGTTCGCCGTCGCGTCGGCCGCCGCGATCCAGGTCGCACGCATGGCGGCTGGGTTCCCGACCGAGCCGGCATCGTGGCTGCTGCGCAACGCGAGCCTGTTCGTGCTTCCCTTCCTGGCCGGCTACTTCGCCCGTCGAAGGGGACTCCCCCTGCGCCAGTACATGATCACGGCCGTCCCATTCGTGATCGCCGCGGTCGTGATCAACGCATACCCGTTCGTGGAGGGGGGATCGACCGAATTGCTTGTCGCCGCGCATTTGCCGGTAACCCTGTGGTTCGTGGTCGCCTACCCGTACATGAGCGGTGTGGTGCGATCGCACGAGCGGCGGATGGACTTCGTCCGCTTCACGGGCGAATGGTTCATCTACTACGTGCTGATCGCCCTTGGAGGGGGTGTGCTCCTTGCGTTGACCGCGTTCATCCTCGACCCCACAGGTGTCGATTCCGAACGAGTCATCGACTGGGTGTTGCCCCCAGGAGCGGCGGGCGCGGTGATCGTGGCGGCGTGGCTCGTCGAGTCGAAGCAACGCGTCGTGGAGAACATGGCGCCAGTGCTCACCATGCTGTTCACGCCGCTGTTCGCGGTGATGCTGGTCGCCGCCATAGTCGTCTACGCCGTGACCGGGCTCGGCGACGCGTTCGACCGCGACCTCCTCGGCGTTTTCGACGCCCTGCTGGTGGTGGTTCTCGGTCTCGTGCTGTACGGGATCTCCGCAAGGGACCCGTCCATGTCACCACGTTGGATGGACCGGATCCAGCTGATCGCCGTAGTGAGCGCCCTCGTGCTGGACGTGATTGTGCTCGGCACAATGGTCGCCCGCATTGGCGAACTCGGGTTCACCCCGAACCGAACAGCGGCACTTGGCCTCAACGTCCTGCTCCTCGTGAGCCTGGTTGGCACCGCTTGGCTGTCCGCCAGGTTCCTCACCGGGCAGAGCACGTTCAATCGGCTCGAGCGCTGGCAGACCACCTATTTGCCAGTCTTTGGATTCTGGGCGGCTGCCGTCGTGATCGTTCTGCCTCCGCTCTTCTCGTTCAGCTGACCAGCAAGGCATCTTGACCTGCTGATTACGATGTGGTTCTATGTACCTAGAACTGCTATGTATACATCTATGGGCAAGGTGAGGTAGGCGATGGACGAGGAGTTGACCGCGGCCCGGGCGGCGCCGGTCGTGCTGACCGTGCTGTCCGAAGGCGAGAGCTATGGGTACGAGATCCTCAAACGTGTGCGTGAATCGTCCGAGGGCGAGTTCGCCTGGAACGATGCAATGGTCTATCCCCTCTTCCACCGGCTGAGAAGGCTCGGGTATCTGACGACGGAGTGGCGAACCCTGCCAGAAGGACGCCGCCGCAACTATTACGCGATAACCGATCAGGGTCGGACAGTCCTCGCCAGGCGGCATGGCCTCAAGGTGGTCGCAATGGATGTCATGAGCGAGATGTGGCGAGGCGTCTCTTGGCTGCTGACGCCAGCATCGCTACCGGTTACTCCATGAGGAAGGAACGAGGATGAGAAAAAGCACCGCCTACCGATCTGCTGTAGCCGTGGCCATTGGGGCGGGTATCTTCCTCGTATGGGGGATGGGAGCCCTCGGTGTCGTCGGCGTCGAGGGAGATCCTGCGGACCTGATGTTCTTCGGCGTCCTCGCCATCGCCATCGGCGGCTCGATAGTTGCGCGTCTCCAACCGGAGGGGATGGCGCGGGCGATGGTCGTGACCGCCGGCGCGACCGCGTTGGTCGGCGTGATAGCGCTCATGCTCGGCAAGCACGAAGCGGAGTACAGCTCGGTGCTCGAGATCTTGGGTCTGACCGGAATGTTCGCCACGCTCTTCGTCGCATCGGCCTTGTTGTTCCGAGCGGCTGCCTCGCAGCTGAACCAGGCCGACTCGGCATCCCGAGGCTGATCGGCGTCAGCCCGGTGTTGCGTCGGTCTGGGGTGCGAAGGCGGCACCCCCCACCTTGTTTGCGCGGAAGCCCCAAAGTGCCAATAATACAAACGATTGCGTGAAGCGAGGTCGGCCCTTCGTCTTGGCAGCGCGCAAGGCGAGAGGAGTGCACCGACGATGGCTGACGACAAATATCCGCACCGGGTGGGCTGGATCGGCACCGGTCGGATGGGTGCCGCCCTGGTCGCACGCCTTCTCGACGCCAACGTGGACCTATGGGTCTACAACCGAACCCGGGCCAAGGCCGAGCCATTGGCCGACAAGGGGGCAAAGATCGTCGACTCGCCCGCCGAGCTCGCCGAGCGTGACATCGTATTCACGATGGTGGCGGGTCCTGAGGACGTGCTCGAGGTCACGATAGGTGACGACGGAGTCCTCTCACAGCCGAACAGTCGCCCGCAGATAATCGTCGATTCGACAACGATCGACGCACCCACCTCCGAGACACTCACCGAGCGTGCCGGAGCGCTGGGCACCGCGGTGCTGGCGGCACCAGTGTCGGGCAATCCGAAGGTCGTCAAGGCCGGGCGACTCACGGCCGTGGTGTCCGGCCCGATACAGGCATTTGAGACTGTCCTGCCGTACCTCGAGCTGTTCGGGCGCAAGGTCACCTACGTAGGAGAGGGTGACGAGGCCCGCCTGGTCAAGATCTGCCATAACCTCATGCTTGGTGTCGTGACGCAGTCGATGGCCGAGATCACCATCCTCGCCGAGGCTGCGGGTGTCTCCCGTGCCGACTTCCTCGACTTCCTCAACGACAGCGTGATGGGCTCCACGTTCACCCGTTACAAGACGCCGGCTTTCGTGAATCTCGACTACACGCCGACGTTCACCTGGGAGCTGCTTCGCAAGGACTTCGAGCTCGGTCTCGAGGCCGGTCGACTACTCGATGTGCCCCTTCCGACGGCCGCCTTGGTGCACCAGATCGTCATGGATGGAGTGGGCCGTGGCTTCGGCGGCCAGGACTTCGCTTCCATGTTGTCCCGACAGGCCGAAGGCACCAACGTCACTCTCGAGCCCGAGAACAAGGATGTCTCGGACGGTTTGAGCTGACCGGCGGCCCTGAGCCTTACAGGTGCCGGCCGAGGTAGGCGAGGACACCGGCGATCGCTTCCTCCTGGACCTCGTTGACCTCATAATCGCCGTCAGGTCCGCGTTGGGGATAGACGTATCCGTGCAGATCGTGGTCCCAGCTGACCCACTCGACAGGCTTGCCTGCCTCCGCCAGAAGGTCGTAGCTGGTGCGAAAGATCCCCTGGAGATGATCATCTTCCCGGCCCATGACGAGGATCGGGGTGTCGATCGTGGCGATCCGCTCGACAGCCTTGGCCATGTCGATACGTGATCGCACCTTCTCGGTCTCGACCATCTGCATCTCCTCGATGTTGCGAAGACCCGTGTCCGGATCGACAAAGGCCGTGTTGTCCGGGCTCAAGGCGAGGAACTCATGCGAGGCGGGCTCGGAGGCGACGGCTGCCGCGAGCCCGTGATACTCAGAGGCGATCTTGAGGACCATCTCCCCACCATGACTCATCCCGATCAGCCCAACTCGGCCAGCGTCGATACGCGGGTCTTGCTTGAGCTGCTCGACGATGGCGATCTCGTCTTCATACTCGAGGGGAGATCGGTTGAACATGTCGCGGCCCTGCCGTGTGTCGCGGACGAGATGACCACCGTTCTCGTAACCGAGCTCCACCTCGGTCCGGTAACGGATCCAGGCACACGCGTAGCCCTGCTCCAGCAAACGGTCCATGATGTAGCCCCGGTTGGCGATGGCGTCCCTGATCCAGGCCATGCCCCCTCCTCCATTGCCCGAGGCGAGTAGCACGAGGGGATGCGGCCCAGGTCCCGGGGGGAGTCGCAGTCCGATGGGGGCGTAGAGCCCGTCCCAGGTCTCGAGATACCTGAGCTCTACCGGGATATCCGAGCCCGGTACTTCCTCGACTATGGCCACGTGCTCTGGATCGATTGCCATGATCACCCTTTCGCTTGCACAAACGTTATGGCAGGACAGTAGATGCCGAGAGGGCGGCCCACACCGTTGCCGGTCGCAGCGGCATCTGAAGATCGGTGACGCCATACGGGCCGAGTGCGTCGAGCACGGCATTGACGATCGCCGGCGGTGCCCCGATGCAACCTGCCTCCCCCGTGCCCTTGACACCAAGGGGGTTCGATGGTGCCGGGTGGACCAGCCGCTCGGCTGTTATCGGCGGCGCGTCGCCGGCCCGGGGCAAGGCGTAGTCCATGAGAGTCGAGGTGAGAAGCTGGCCTTCATCCGAATACTGGACTCCTTCGTAAAGAGCCTGGCCAACCCCCTGCATGAGAGAGCCGTGGAGCTGGCCCTCCACGATCATGGGATTGAGCACGTTCCCGCAGTCGTCGACAGTGACGAGGCGATCGAGCCGGACCTCGCCTGTCTCCAGCGCGACCTCGACGACGGCGACATGGACGCCGTACGGGAAAGTCTGAGCGCCGGGTACGAACCACTCCTCTTCGCTCAGGTCGATCCCGCGGTCACGTGCTGCGGCCGCGACGTCGGACCACCCCATCTCGGTGCCGGGCACGCCGGCGATGGAAAACGTGCCGTCAGCGAGCACCACGTCGGCCGACGACGCCTCGAGGAGGTCGGCCGTCAGGTCGATAGCCCTTTGTCGCACTACCTGAGCCGTGCGCCAGATAGCAGCCGCTCCTATCTGAGCCGATCTGCTGGCGAAGGTCCCGGCGCCACGGGCCACCTGATCGGTGTCACCTGCGATGTAGGTAACGGCGTCCGGGTTGAGGCCCAACGCCGCCGCGGCCACCTGTGCCCACGCCGTCTCGTGGCCCTGACCGGAAGATGCCGAGCCGGTCCGCACCGTGACCCTTCCGTCGCTGGCGACCTCGACCCGTCCGTACTCGCCGGCGTCGACTGCTCCGCCGGCCCGCTCGACGAAAGCACCGAACCCGATGCCGATCGGGTCGCGCCCGTCTGCAAGGCGCGCCCTCTGTTCTTGCCGGAGATCGTCCAACCCGACGAGGTCGACGGCTCGGCGCAACGCCGCCGCATAGTCACCCGAGTCATAGAGGGCGCCGGTGGCGGTGCGGTAGGGGAGCGATTCGGACGGTATGAAGTTGGTCAGACGGACCTCGACCGGGTCGAGACCGGCGGCATGGGCGAAGGCGTCGATCGCCCTCTCGATGGCATAGGCGGCTTCGGGACGCCCCGCACCGCGATACGAGCCCGTGGGAGCCGTGTTGGTGACCACGGAGGTGGTTGTCAGCGCTGCACTCTCGATGTCGTATAGGCCCAAAGCGACCAACCGCGAGAACACGGGGATGGTGGCCCCGTTGTGCGGATAGGCGCCGACGTCGGCGAGGACGTCGATCTCCGCTCGTTGGACGCGGCCGGCCGATGTCCCGAAGAGCCGGACCTTGTGCACCGAGCCCCGCCCGTGGGTTCCGCCGCTCAGATGCTCCCGACGGCGCTCGACCCAGATGACCGGCCGTTCGAGCCGGAGGGCCACCGCCGCTGTCACCGTGTGCTCGGGATAGGTCATTCCTTTCATCCCGAAGGCGCCGCCGACGTCGGGGACGATGACTCGCAGCTTGTCGGGGTCATACGGGAGCAGTTGGCTGAGACGGGCCTTCACACCGTGGGGTCGTTGATGGCTCACGTACACCGTGAGCCGACCCTCGTCTCCGGGCACGGCGAGAATGACGAGCGGTTCGATCGAGTTCGGCGCCAGCCGCTGATTGGTCACCTCGATCTCGGCAACCACGTCGTAGCTGTCCTTTGGCTCACCTGCAGCCAGCTCCGAACGACTCACCACGTTGGTCCCAGCGCCCTCGTGCAGAATCACTTCGTCCTCGAGGCTCGCCGCTGGGTCGACGACCGCGGGGAGGATCTCGTAGTCGACCCATATCAAGTCGGCAGCATCGGCTGCCGCCGGCGCGGTGGTGGCGGCGACCACCGCCATTGGCTCCCCTACATATCGCACCTTCTCCGACGCGAGGTGGGGACGGGGGAAGTTGGGCGCGGGGACGGCCGTGCTGTCACCCGGGATGTCCGCCAGGTCGAGGTCGGCTGCGGTGAAAATCCCGACTACCTCGGGGGAGTGCGCCGAATCCGTGTCGATGCCGGTGATGCGGGCGTGCGCTTCGGTGCTGCGGACGAAGGCGAGATGCACCGTCTCACGGGGCGCCAGGTCGGCGACATAGCGTCCCGAGCCTGTGACCAGCCGATGGTCCTCCAAACGAAGGTGGGACAGCGGCTCGAAATGGGGGATGTCGTCCACGCCGGCTCTTTTATAGCTGTCGGGTGGCCGACAATCGATTGCGCGACCTTCCCTATACTCCCCGGCCGGTGAATTCACGTCGGCCCAAAGTGGCGATTCTCGGAACGCGGTTCGGTGATTTCGACATCGAACGTGGAGTGCTCGGTGACGTCGAGCTGGTCTCCGGCCCGGGGCAAACGGCAGAAGACGTCATCGCAGTTGCTGCCGGGGCGGATGTCATCCTGGCCGGGGCCGCGCCTCGATTCGATGCCGGGACCCTGGAGAAGCTGGAGAGCCGGGCCATCGTCCGTCTCGGGGTCGGGGTAGACGGCGTCGACCTCGACAGGGCACGGTCACTGGGCATGTGGGTGGTCAACGTGCCCGACTACGGCATGGACGCCGTCGCCCTCCATGCCACCACTTTGGTCCTGGCGTCGCTTCGCCGCCTGACCACCGCCGACCGGAACCTGAGAGAGGGGTCCTGGGGCTTCGCCGACCTCCGGCCACTCCGCCTCCCGTCGAGCCTTACGGCGGGTGTCATCGGATTCGGGAGAATCGGGCGACGTGTCGCCGTGCTTCTCACCGGTCTCGGCTTCGAGGCCGTTCTCGTCTCTGACCCCGCGGTCGACGCAGCAGACGTGACTACGGCGCTCGGCGGTGCCCCGGGTCGGCTCGCAGGCGTGGACGACCTGCTCGCCGGCTCCGACGTGGTCACACTTCATTCCCCGCCACCGGCTCAGGGGTACTTGCTCGGCGCGGCCGAGCTGCGGTCCATGAGGGAGGGCTCGGTTCTCGTGAACACCGCTCGTGGATCGCTCATCGACACGGGAGCGCTGGTATCGGCACTCGGGGCCAATCGGCCTGGCTTTGCCGCATTGGACGTGTTCGAGAATGAGCCACCCGATGTGTCCGTCTTCGATCCTGTCGGGGAACGGGTGATACTCACGCCACATATGTCCTGGTACACGGAGGAGAGTGAGCTCGCTCTCCGACGCCAGGCC
>JALDXP010000003.1:0-26411 GCA_032154885.1 Actinomycetota bacterium | reverse complement strand
ACCGCGTGGGGGAAGTCTGTTGCTACCACTGGCTTTCCGGCGGCCAGGGCCTCGACCAACACACCCGATGTGACCTGTTCCGTGGACTCGTAGGGAAGAAGCACAACGTCGGCCTGTCGTATCTCCTGAGCAAGGGAGTCGGTATCCAGATAGCGGCTATCGAACTCGACGATGTCTTCCAGACCGAGAGCGTGCGCCTTCGACTTCAGCCCATCCAGATAGGAATCGCCCTGGGCGGCCTGCACCTTGGGATGTGTCTTGCCGAGGATCACGTAGCGGGGAAGCGGCCGGACGTCCTTCACGGCGGCGAACGCATCGAGAGCTGTCTCCAACCCCTTGCCCGGCCCTATCAATCCCCAGGTCAGGACGACCGGTCGCGGCCCGTTGGCAGCCCCCGGAACGGCCAAAGCTGGCCTCGCCCCGTGCGGAATCATGATCACTTTGTCGGAGTCGAGGTCGTACCTGTGGCGCAACCGCTGGAGGGCGGTGTCGCTCATGACGACCGTCTGCCCGGCCAGGTCGACAATCCTCTCCAGAATCCGCTTCTGTCTCAACGTCGGCTTGTCGAGCACGGTGTGCAGCGTGACGATCGTGGGGACGTCCAGGGCGGAGATGAGGTCCACTATCTCGTCGCCATCCGGCCCGCCATAGATCCCGTACTCATGTTGGAAGAAGACGAGGTCATGCCGATTCAGGATTCGAACCGCCTGTTGCAACGAAGATCGATCACCGTTGAGGTGTTGGAACACGACTTCGGGTCGTGACGTCTCGAGACGGTTGGCACCGAGACTCACAACCTCGAGACCCGCTCCCGATCCTCGCCCGTCTGCCATGGCGCCGCGCAAAGCAGCGGTGAAGGTGGCCAAACCGCAGACGGTCGGTGGATATGTGCTGACGAATCCGATCGACGAAAGGTTCTCTTGACTTTGTTTCATTACAGATCTCCGTGATGTGAACGACCGGTGAATGTGTCGGCTGTTGTTGAGCCACAGCAATTCGCCGGCTACGGAGAGCTGCATCTTTGAGCCCTGCGGGATAACGAAAAGACTGGCACCGAGGCCGCGTCGAGGTCATACCTTACCAGTGATCCCGCCCAAGCCTCCATCGCGCCGACCCACCCGAGGCGATCAGGGCCTCTCGGCCGCTATCTCGGCGGGGTTCTCGAACTCCACGACCAGGTCACCTTCAACCAGCTCGACCCGAATCGTGGCGCCGTCCTGGATCTCTCCGCCGATCAGCGCACGACCGATGCGAGTCTCCAACTCGTGGGAGATGAAGCGACGCAACGGCCTGGCTCCATAGACCGGGTCGAAGCCCTGCTCGGCGATGAACTCCATGGCCGCCTCGCTCACCTCGAGCTTGGTGTTCCTCTCGGCGAGCCTGGTCCTGACATCGTCGAGCATGAGGTCGACGACCCTCTCGATCTCTTCCAATGTCAGTGGCTTGAACAGCACCACATCATCTACTCGATTGAGGAACTCGGGTCTGAAATGGCGTCGGAGCTCGCCGGTGACCATCTCTCTGGCCTCTGGCTTGATCTCGCCCGCCGGCGTGATGCCCTCCAGCAGATATTGAGAGCCGATGTTCGAGGTCATGATGATGACCGTGTTCCGGAAATCGACCGTTCTCCCCTGTGCATCCGTGAGCCTCCCGTCGTCGAGCACCTGGAGCAGCGTGTTGAACACGTCCGCATGGGCCTTCTCGATCTCATCGAAGAGCACCACCGAGTAGGGCTTCCTCCGAACGGCCTCGGTGAGCTGTCCGCCCTCCTCGTACCCGACATATCCCGGAGGCGCGCCGACCAGGCGGCTCACGGTGTGCCGCTCCTGGTACTCGCTCATGTCGATGCGGACCATGTTCTCCTCGCTGTCGAACAGAGCAGAGGCCAGTGCCTTGGCCAGCTCGGTCTTCCCAACCCCGGTCGGACCGAGAAACACGAAGGAGCCGATGGGTCGGCGAGGGTCCTTGATCCCGGAACGGGCACGGATGATGGCGTCGGCCACGAGGCGGACAGCCTCATCCTGACCGACCACCCTCTCGTGGAGGATCGAGTCGAGTCGCAGGAGCTTCTCGCGCTCGCCCTCCTGGAGTCGGCTGACAGGGATGCCGGTCCACCGTGAGACGATCCCGGCGATCTCCTCCTCGGTAACGACCTCGCGCAAGAGACGGTGCTTTCCCTGTTCGGCGGCCAGCGTCTCCTCCATCTCTTTCAGATTGCGCTCCAGGTCGGGAAGGTCCCCATGACGCAGCTGGGCAGCTCGATCGAGGTCGTAGTTCCGCTCGGCCTCCTCGGTCTCTCGATGCACGCGTTCGATCGAAGCGCGGAGCTCCTGCACGTCCCTCAGGATCTGCCGCTCCGACTCCCACTGCCCGCGCATCGCCGCGGCCTCGGTCTTCAGGTCGCCCAGCTCCCTCCGCAGTTCCTCCAGCCGCTTCTTGCTGGCGGCGTCCTTCTCCTTGCTGAGCGCCGCTTCCTCGATCTCGAGCCGGGTCACGCGCCGGGTTAGCTCGTCGAGCTCGGCGGGCATGGAGTCGATTTCGGTTCGCAGCATGGCGCATGCCTCGTCGACTAGGTCGATCGCCTTGTCGGGAAGGAATCGGTCCGTGATGTACCGATGGCTGAGGACGGCGGCAGCGACCAACGCCGAGTCCTGGATCTTCACGCCATGGAACACCTCGAAGCGCTCGCGCAGACCGCGGAGGATCGAGACAGCGTCCTCCACGGTGGGCTCCTCGACCAGCACGGTCTGGAAGCGTCGCTCGAGCGCGGCGTCCTTTTCGATGTGCTTTCGGTACTCGGTCAGCGTGGTGGCCCCGATCATGTGGAGCTCCCCACGGGCCAGCATTGGCTTGAGCATGTTCCCGGCGTCCATGGCCCCTTCGGCCGCACCGGCGCCCACGACCGTATGGAGCTCGTCCACGAACAGCAGGATCCGGCCCTCCGCGGCCTTCACCTCGCCGAGGACCGCCTTGAGACGCTCCTCGAATTCACCCCGGTACTTTGCGCCGGCGATCAGCGAGCCCAAGTCGAGGGCGAACACCGTCTTGTCCCTGAGGCCTTCGGGGACGTCGCCTCGCATGATGCGCTGGGCCAGCCCCTCGACGATTGCGGTCTTGCCCACTCCTGGATCCCCGATCAGCACCGGGTTGTTCTTCGTCTTCCTGGACAGGATCTGGATCGCCCGGCGAATCTCGGTGTCGCGACCGATCACAGGGTCGAGCTTCCCGCTCCTTGCGTCGGCGACCAGGTCCCGGCCGTACTTCTCCAGAGACTCGTATGCCGACTCTGGTGTTGCCGAAGTCACTCGCTGGTTGCCCCGGATGGCGGTCAGTGACTCGAGGAAACGATCCCGTGTGATGCCCTGCTCGGCGAGGGCGCGCCTGGCAGCCGTGTCCGCCTCACCGAGAAAGGCGATGATGAGGTGCTCCACCGACACGTACTCGTCCTTGAGACGTCCCGCCTCCCTCTCTGCCGTGTCCAGGAGCCGGGCGAGACGTTGTGTCACTCGGATCTCACCGGGAGACACACCCGGGCCGCTGACAGTCGGGCGCTTGGCGAGCTCGGCCTCCATCTCAGCAACGAGACGCGAGGGCTCGCCACCAGCTTGCGAGACGAGACGAGGCACAAGGCCCTCGGGCTGTGTCAGAAGGGCGAGGAGTAGATGCTCGCCGTCGACCTCGGTATGCCCGAGCCGAACCGCGATGGACTGGGCTTCGGAAAGCGCCTGCTGCGATTTTTCGGTGAGTCGATTCAGGTCCATGGCGAAACCCAATCTATTTCACACCGCAGTATTTCGTACCCGGTCGGCCGACGCGGGTAAACCAAGTAGCGCGGTTGTGCGTGTTAGGTGGGTGAGCACGATTCAGGAATCGAGAAAACACGTGCCTTCGACAGAGATCGGGGCGCTCGACGTCGAGCCCTTCGAGAGCTTCTACCGGCGTGAATACGCCCGGATGGTGGCGATCGCGCGCGCCCTCCTGCGGACCGGCTCATCGGCTGAAGATCTCGCCCAGGAATCGTTCGTGTCGGCGCACCGCAACTGGGATCGGGTCTCGGGGTACGACGATCCCGGGGCCTGGGTCCGGCGGGTGCTGATCAATCGGGCAACGTCGCTTCATCGCAAAGCCGGCGCCGAGCTGCGTGCATTGTCCCGGCTCGGGGGCCACGTCGAGGACACGCTTCCTGAGCTGACCCCTAGAGGCACCGAGGTGTGGGACGAGGTGAGGAAACTCCCGAGACGCCAGGCCCAAGCCACCGTGCTGCACTACGTCGACCAGCTCTCGATCGAGGAAATAGGCCAGGTCATGGGTGTGAGCCCGGGTGCAGTGAAGGCACATCTGCACAAGGCGAGGACGCATCTCAGCAAGCGTCTGGTGGCATGGGGCGAGGAGACGATATGAAGCATCTCGACGAATTCGAGCAGAGGATGGAACAGGCGGCCCAAGAGGTGCGCCAGTCAGCGAAGAGCGCTGTGCCGCCCCCGCTGGAAACAGGGGCTCGCCGGCCTCTCTCCCGCGGATGGCTGATCTTCGCCGCCGCCTTTGGTGTGGTGATCGTGACTCTCGGTGTGCTCCCAATGATTTCGACTCCCGAGGATTCCGGGCCCGCCAACGGGTCCACCCCCACAACAACGCCGGCCGTCGCATCGACCACTGTGCCCGGGCGGGTCACGACCGCGCCGGCCACAGTTCCTCCCACCGTCGCCGACGACTGCTCGGCCGCCGGGCTGCCGATGCCTGCGGAGCAGGAGGGTCTGCCCGCTCCCGTCGCAGACGCAAGACGAGCGATCGCCGCCGCTGCGATCGCCTGCGATTACGAGGCGCTCGAGGCTTTGGCCTCTCCGGAATTCGTCACCAGCTTCGGCGGTGGCGGATTCGAGAACATCCCGACGTGGGAGGAGGAGGGCACCTATCCGGCGCTCGCCCTCCTGGTGCAGCTGTTCGACACGCCGTACGCCTTCGAGGACTACGAGGACCTCCCGCGTCACTACTACTGGCCGTCAGCCTTCGTCTACGACTCGTGGGAAGAGATCCCCGCCGCCGACATGGAGGCGCTCCTCACCGTCTACACGCAGGAGGAGCTCGACCAGTCGGCCGAATTCGGGGCATACGCACTATGGCGCATCGGCATCACTGAGACCGGCGAGTGGAGATTCTTCGTCGCAGGAGACTGAGGGCAGGCTGGTAGGTTGCCGCGGATGAATTGGGGACGCGTCTTCTTCGGCCTGCTCGTGGTGGCGGTTGGTGTCATCCTCCTACTGGACAACGCAGGAACGCTCGATTCGTGGGAGATCTTCAGCACCTGGTGGCCGGCGGTGCTGATCCTCGCCGGTGTTCTCACCTTCGCCGCAAACCCCCGACACTGGCCGGTGGCCCTGATCATCACCGGGATCGGGGCAGCCTTCTTGCTCTCCAATCTCGGCATCGTGGACATCGGTGACTTCATCTTCCCCGCCGCCATCATCCTGGTTGGGCTCCTCGTGCTCTTCGGCCGTGGCCTCGGCGCGAAGACCGAGGCCGGCGATCGGGTCAGCAGCTTCAACGTCTTCTCCGGCAGTGAGATCGCATCGCACTCGAAGCAGTTCCAGGGCGGGAGCATCTCCGCCGTGTTCGGCGGAGCGGAGGTGGATCTGCGTGACACGGTGCCGGCGCCCGATGCCGCGCTGGACGTCTTCGCTGCCTTCGGGGGGGTGGAGGTCACAGTGCCAGAGGGCTGGAATGTCATCACCCGTGGCCTGCCACTGTTCGGTGGCATCGAGAACGCGACCGCCAAGGAAGCGGTCCCGGCAGACGCTCCCTCACTGGCGGTCAACGCCACCGTCCTCTTCGGCGGGCTCGAAATCAAGCATTGACCGCCCGACTCAGCAGACGGGCCCTCAACCGGACAACCCTTGGGCGTCAGCTGTTGCTCGAGCGGACGAAGCAAACACCGGGTGAGGCTATGGAGCTCCTCGTGGGGATGCAGGCCCAGAACCCCCACGACCCGTATTACGCGCTGTGGTCCCGGCTCGAGGGTTTCGCGCCCGACGACCTCTCGTACATGATCGAGCGACGCGAAGCGCTTCGAGGCGCTCTGATGCGAGCCACCCTGCACATCTCCACGACACCCGATTTCATGTTCTTGCGCTCACACCTCCAGGAGACCCTGGCCTCCGTCCTCGGATCCACCTCATTCGCCAAAGACACGGCGGGCATGGACCGGGCATTGCTTCTCGACAAGGGCCGGTCGTTACTGGAGGAGCATCCGATGACCAGAGCCGATCTGGCACGGGCGCTCGAAGAAAGGTGGCCCGGGATCCCGGGTAACTCGATGGCCCAGGTCGTGACCTACCTGCTGCCGGTGATCCAGGTGCCACCACGCGGGTTGTGGGGTCGATCCGGGGCTGCCACCTGGACGACGCTCGAGAGCTGGGTCGGTAAAGACTTGCCCAACGTGAGGGACCTCGAGACGATCATCATGCGGTACCTGGCCGTTTTCGGGCCGGCCACGATCTCAGACCTGAGGGTGTGGTCGAGGCTCAACGGTCTCCGCCAGGTGGTCGACGGGATGCGCGATCGTCTTCGGTCCATCCGAGGCGAGGACGGCTCCGAGCTGCTCGATGACCCCAACGCCACCATCCTCGATGAAGACACCCCTGCCCCGCCCCGCTTCCTTCCCGAGTACGACAACGTCCTCCTCGGTCATTCCGACCGGTCTCGATTCTTCACCCCCGGGATCGTGCCTCCGGGGTGGGCGGGCAACCTCCTGGTCGACGGGATGTTCAGTGGATGGTGGAAGATCAGCCGGGCCGGTGAGAAGTCGCAGCTCGAGGTGCATCTCCTGCGCAAGGTCTCCCGGGCTGAGGTGAGGGCCGTCGGGGAGGAAGCGGAGCGTTTGCATATCTTCGCCGTGCCCGACCGCGCACTTCGTGAGATCCTCGTCCGCGAGGACGGCTGACTCGTCATTCAACCCGCTGGACAAATGCGAGGTCGTGTGCCAAGGTTGGATTTGAAGGGCCCGAAGGGCGGCGAAAGTCGTTCATCGGGCTCTTCTCTAATCCACGGAATCTGCTCCGTGGCCGCTGGAAGAAGGGACACGAGATGACATCGACAGGTGAACCACCTCGTCTGACCCAAGAGGGCCGTGTGCTCCTCGAAGAGCGCGCACGTCGTCTCGAAGAGGAAACGATCCCAGCGCTCGTGGAGGCGATCGAAGAAGAAGACGATGAGATGGCGCCCAGACTGGAGCAGGACCTCGCACTTCGTGAGCTGGAGCAGCTGAAATATGTCCTTGCGACCGCCGGCAATGTCTACGACATCCCCGAGGATCCAGGAATCGTCCAGATCGGTGATCGGGTGACCATCCGGCTCGATGACGGGGAAGAGGTTCGCCACCTGATCGTGGACCCTGCCGAGGCCGGTCTCGACACCATCCGAATCTCAGCCGACTCACCCCTGGCATCGGCCATCCTCGGGCACGGGGTGGGCGAGGAGGTCACCATCGAGGCACCGAGTGGCCCTTACCGGGCCACGGTCGTGGAGTCGACGCGGTCCGCGGGCTGAGGGACCCTCAGGCCAGGAACCACCCGACCTCGGTCAGCCGCTCCTCGGGGACGAGACGTGGGACCGCCACAGCGGGCGACAACTCTGCCAGCACCATCTCTGACCCTCGACAGGCGACCATGGTCCCGTGATCGCCGTCCATGGCAGCCTCGGCGGCCCTGAGTCCCATGCGTGTGGCAAGGATCCGGTCGAAGGAGGTCGGGGAACCGCCCCGCTGCAGATGGCCGAGGATCACGACGCGGGTCTCGTAGCCGGTGCGTGCCTCCAATTCGGCGGCGATGACAGTGGAGATCCCACCCAGCCGCTCGAAGCCGGTGTGATCCAATCCCATGGTCACCCGGGCACCGGTGGGGGCGCGCACGCCCTCGGCCACGATGACCACCGAATAGGCCCTCCCCGATACGTGGCGAGCGGTCAGGCGGCGGGCCAGCTCGTCGAGGTCGTAGTCCCGCTCCGGCACCAGGATCGCCTCCGCGCCGCCGGCCAGACCGGCACTGATCGCAATCCATCCCGATTGCCGGCCCATCACCTCCACCACCATTATCCGGTCATGGGCCTCGGCAGTCGTGGTGAGGCGATCGATGGCATCGGTCACGATGTGGACCGCGGTGTCGAACCCGAAGGACATGTCGGTCCCCTCGATGTCGTTGTCGATGGTCTTGGGCACGCCCACGACGGCCAGCCCCTCTTCCCCGAGTCGTGCGGCGGTGCGGAGCGAGCCGTCGCCACCGATCACGACCACGACGTCGATGCCGGTCTCGGTCAATGCCGGCGTCAATGAGGAGAGGCCCTCGCCGTGCTCATAGGGATCGGTTCGGGAAGTGCCGAGGATTGTCCCGCCCCTGGTGAGTATCCCCCTCACATCGTCCCGACCCATCGGTTTGATCCGGCCCCCCATCAAACCGCGCCAGCCGTCTTCGATCCCGGAGACGCGAGCTCCACCCGCAACCGCCCGGGCCACCACTCCTCTGATTGCCGCATTGAGACCGGGGCAGTCGCCGCCGGCGGTGAGCACTCCGATGTGGGTCATGGCACTGCCAAGCTGTCCGCCACCCACGACGATATCTCATCCACGACCCGGACTCCGCGTTCCCACGAAGACCACCCGTTGGTCAATACCGCGATCACATATCCCGCCTGGCGCCCCGGGCGGGCGATGTAGCCGACCGAATTGGCCACCCCGCCTGCGAAGCCATTCTTCTGGCCGACCGTCCAAGCCTCCGGAACCCCGCGGGTGACCCCCCAAGTCTGCTCGGGAACCACCGAGGTCATGAGGTCCCAAGCGATTTCACGGTCCGCCCTCTCGAGCGGCCCCCAGTCGCCGAGGATGACCTGGCGAACGAGATCTCCCTGATCCTTCGCCGAGGTGGTGGTTCGGCCCCAGGCGGCCCCATCGTCACCCACGGTCCTCGTCTGGGTGAGTCCGAAGGTCCTGGCCTGCCGGGCATACCAGGGCGATCCCCCATAACTACTCCACAGTGCTCTCACCGGCTCGTTGGCAGACCGCGTGATCATGGGTCGCAGTTGGCCCAGTTCCCATGAGGTGACCGCGCGGCCGTCGGATCGAGCCTCCAACAGTGTGCCCGCCATGACCATGACCTTGAAGACCGAGGCGGTGCGCAGCCTCTGTTCAGGATTCATCCAATAGGCACATCCCGTTCTGGTGTCGTAGGCATATGCGGTGAAGCGTTGGCCGGGAAAGCGCCTGAAAAGAGAATCTGCTCGGGCTTCGGTGAACGGATCTTGCAGACACGGATCCAGGCCCAGCGCGGTCACCACCGCTCTGGCGAACTCGGCACGAGTCACAGGTGTCCTGCCCCCGAACAGGCCGTTGCTCGAATCCCATAGATCGTGATAGGCGGCAATTCGAGCTGCCCGGTGATAGAACCGGGTAGCCGTGTCGGTCCAAGGCGAGCGAAACGAATCGGGGGCGTTCAGAGCCAAGGTGTTGACCAGCATCTTGGCGATCTGGCCGCGTTGAAGAGGCGCCGACGGGCAGAGATGCCTGTCGACCGGTGGGTCGCATCCACTGATCACACCGGCGCGTGCCAGCAGGTTCGCCAGGCCCGAGGCGGCTCCGCCCCAGATTCGATCATCGTCGACGAAGTAGTCGTGATCGGTCGAGGGATGAGTCGGAAGGGACCCGGCGTGGCGGCCAACGCCGACAAGGATCTTGACCGCCTCGATCCGGTTGAGGACACGATCTGGGCAGATCCTGGTATTCGTTGGTGGGTTGCACCCGTGAACGATGCCCTTTTCGGCCAGCCACTCGAGATATGCCTCGCCCGGGTGCCCGTCGTCATCTGTGAAGGGGCCGAGATCAGAAACCTGAGCGTCCGCAACGTCGGAAGCCATCCAGAAGCAAATCGACACCAGGCACCCGGCGGCGACAATGCGTAGACCCACAGACAACGTGCCCGTGATTGTGCCAGCGCGGCGTGGCCGACGCACAACCCGCACCTTTGCTCCCGGCATGCAACACAAATAGTGTTCCTGCGATCTCGACGGGAGTGGAAGTGGAGGTTGACCGTGCCGGATGAGTTCTTTGCCGATGTCCCCGGGCCGATCGGGTTTGGAGGGCTCGACTCCGACGACGCACTCGCCTTCCACGTCTACGAGCCCGACCGTGTGGTCCTTGGGAAGCGGATGGAGGATCACCTTCGGATAGCCGTCTGTTACTGGCACTCGTTCAACTGGCCGGGCAGTGATGTGTTCGGCGCCGGCACCCTGGATCGACCCTGGCTGAGTGGAGAGGGGGACCCGATTGATGCCGCCCGTCAGAAGATGGATGCGGCGTTCGAGTTCTTCTCCAAGCTGGGCACCCCATTCTTCTGCTTCCACGACGTGGACATTGCCCCGGAGGCCGACACATTTTCCGGGTCGGCCACAAATCTGGAGACCATGGTGGATTACGCCGAGAAGAAGATGGCCGATACCGGGGTGCGCCTGCTCTGGGGCACAGCCAATTTGTTCTCCCACCCCCGTTATGCGGCCGGGGCGTCGACAAACCCCGACCCCGAGGTTTTCGCCTACGCCGCGGCCCAGGTGAAGCACGCTCTCGAGGCGACCTACCGGCTCGAGGGAGAAAACTATGTCCTGTGGGGGGGCCGGGAGGGATACGAGACGCTGCTCAACACAGACTTGAGGCGGGAAGGTGAGCAATTCGCCCGGTTCCTGACCATGGTCGCCGAGCACAAGCGCAAGATCGGCTTCACCGGGACGCTGCTCATCGAGCCAAAGCCCGCCGAGCCGACCAAGCACCAATACGACTACGACAGCCAGTCAGTCCACGGGTTCCTGGAGCGCTTCGACCTCGTCGACGAATACAAGGTCAACATCGAGGGGAACCACGCAACGTTGGCAGGGCACTCATTCCATCACGAGGTCGCCTACGCCGTGGCCAATGGGATCTTCGGGTCCATCGACGCAAATCGGGGTGACTATCAGAACGGCTGGGACACCGACCAGTTCCCCAACTCGGTCGACGAGTTGTCTCTGGCCATGTACGAGATCTTGCGGGGCGGTGGGTTCACGACAGGGGGCTTCAACTTCGACACCAAGTTGCGCCGCCAGTCGATGGATCGGACCGATCTGTTCCACGGTCACATCGGCGGGATCGACACGCTGGCTCGGGCACTGCTTGTGGCGGCCGACATGATCGAGTCGGAGACCCTCTCCGGCCCACTCGAGAAGCGATACGAAGGATGGTCGGCGGACCTGGGCTCCTCGATCCTGGCGGGTGAGGAGACCCTCGAGTCACTCGAAGCAAGGGTGGCTGGTGGAGACATCGACCCGGCGCCGGTGTCGGGCAACCAGGAGCTCCTCGAGAACCGGGTCAACAGGGTCATTTGGTCCTCGGGGCGCTGATGGGCGGTGCCCGAGGACGTCGACGAGACGGCAGCTGACCGGCTGTTTGGTGACCGATGAGCCTCGTCCTCGGAATCGATACCTCCACCACCGCCACCAAGGCGATCCTGGTCGACCGATCGGGAATGGTGAAAGGAGTCGCCTCGGCCAACTACGGGTACGAGACACCGCAGCCGCTCTGGTCTGAGCAAAGCCCCGAATCGTGGTGGGAGGGCACATCATCCTCCATTCGAGATGTGATGGAGGCGACCGCGACCCCTCCCGGTGACATAGAGGCGGTCGGGCTCACCGGGCAGATGCACGGCTCGGTGCTTCTGGATGGAGAGGGTGCCGTGGTCAGGCCGGCCATCCTCTGGAACGACCAGAGGACCGGGCCTCAATGCGACGAGATCCGGCGCCGCATCGGGAAGCAGCGACTGATCGAGATCACGGGCAACGATGCCCTGACGGGGTTCACCGCTCCGAAGTTGTTGTGGGTCCAGGAGCACGAGCCCGAGAACTGGGCACGTGTGCGTCACGTGCTCCTCCCCAAGGACTACGTCCGACTCCGCCTCACCGGCGACTACGCGGTCGATGTCGCCGACGGGTCAGGGACAATCCTCTTCGATCTGAAATCGAGGACATGGTCGCCCGAGGTGATCGAAGCCCTCGACATCACCTCAGACCTCCTCCCCGCAACTCACGAAGGGCCCGACGTCACCGGGACAGTGAGCGCCGCCGGGGCCGAAGCGACCGGGCTGCTGGCAGGCACGCCTGTCGTGGCCGGCGGGGGCGACCAAGCCGCCAATGCCGTCGGCGTCGGGGCAATCGCACCGGGAGTGGTTGCCCTGTCTCTCGGGACTTCAGGCGTCGTTTTCGCCACGACCGATGGCCCTGCCGTCGAGCCTGAGGGACGGGTCCATGCCTTCTGCCATGCCGTCCCGGGTCGTTGGCACATGATGGGCGTAATGCTGTCGGCTGCCGGAAGTCTCCGATGGCTACGGGACGCCGTCGCGCCCGACAGCTCGTTCGACGACCTCGTTGCCGGGGCGGCCGAAGTCTCCCCCGGGAGCGACGGTCTGCTCTTCCTCCCCTACCTCACCGGTGAGCGCACTCCTCACCCGGATCCACTGGCCCGAGGCGCTTTCGTAGGGCTCACGGTCCGTCACGACCTGCGCCACATGACCCGTGCCGTGATGGAGGGTGTCGCCTTCGGGTTGCGGGATGGTCTCGATCTGATGGTCGCCACCGGGATTGCCGCGCCCCGCCAGATCCGTGCTTCTGGAGGAGGGATCCGCAGCGCCCTGTGGCGGCAGATCCTGGCCGACGTGCTCGGCACCGAAATCGCCGTGGCAGGCACCGAAGAGGGGGCTGCGTACGGAGCTTCCCTGCTGGCGGCGATGGGTGGCGGCTGGTCGGCCACCGTCGATGAGGCCGTGGAGCGGTGGGTCGAGGTCGAGCCGGTGGCCTCCCCGTCGGCCGACCGCGAGTCATACGCCGCAACGCACCGCCGTTTCGCAGAGTTGTACCCGGCCCTGGCGCCAACCTTCCACGGCGACGACATCGCGGCAGGCTAGGTCCCTCGCGAGCGGTACTCGGCAGAGACGAGGTCGGTCAACTCGCGGACCGAGGTCTCGTCGGTGGGCTTGTCGAAGGTGATCCTGCCGTGCTGGACCAGATTGACCCGATCACACATCTCGACGACCTGGGCGAAGTTGTGGGCGATGATGATCATCGAGACCCCGCCTCGCTGCCGCAGCTCCTGGATGAGGTCGATGATGATGGCGCTCTCCTTGGCACCCATGGCGGCCAGAGGCTCATCGAGGAGGATGACCTTGGCATCGGAGTAGACGGCACGGGCGATGGCCACCGCCTGGCGCTGGCCGCCGGAGAGGAACCCGACTTCGGTGTCGACCGATGGTATGCGCACCCCCATGTCACCGAGGTGGGCCCTGGCCCGCTCTCTCATCTCCGCCCTGTCCAGGAAGGGGATCGGGCGATGGACCGGCTCCTTGTTCAGGCTCATGTTGGCGTAGACCGGGAGCTGATCGACCAGGGCGAGGTCCTGATACACGGTTTCGATCCCGAGCTCGCGGGCGTGTGACACCGAACGCAGCTGCACCTCCTCACCATCGATGTAGAGCGTGCCCTGATCGGGCTGCTCGAAGCCGGTGAGGATCTTGATCAGGGTCGATTTCCCCGCTCCGTTGTCCCCGATCAATCCGAGGACTTCTCCCCTGGCCAGGCGAATGTCGATCTCACGCAACGCCACCACCGGGCCGTAGGTCTTGGCGATCCCTTCGGCCCGTATCGCCTCGCCGTTCGATGATGCAGTCACAATCGTGCGCTCTGTGATCGGATCCGGGCCTTGGTGGCCAGGGAGTTCAAGATCATGGCCAGGATGATGGCGGCTCCGATGACCATGGTGAAGGTGAAGGCGCTCACCCCCTGCAGGTTGAACCCGTCCTGGAGAATGGCGAGGACGAGAGCCCCGAGGAAGGCGCCGATGATGGTCCCCGAGCCACCAAGGAGAGCCGTCCCACCGATGACCGCCGCGGCCACTGCTGCGAACACCTTGGTACCGGCCACGCCGGCGCCAGGGTCGAACGACCCGACCCTGATTCCCTCGATCACACCGGCGAAACCGGCGAGCATGGCGGCGAGGATGAAGTTGCGCATCTTGATCCGCCGGGTAGGGACGCCTGCCTCAGAAGCGCCCAGTCTGTTGCCACCGGTGGCCACGGTATACACGCCCCATCTCGTGTGCTTCAGGATGAGATGCATGAAAATGGTGATGATGATCACCCACATCAGCCCGGAGAAGTTGGCCCCACCAAAGAGGTTGATGCCGGCCGCATCGGCGGGGACCCGCTTGGGGAAGCCGTCGGAGATGTTGAGGGTGAGCCCGTTGATGATGAAGCCCATACCCAGGGTGACGATGAAGGACGGAATGGCGAACCCGATGCTGATCGCCCCATTGAGATAGCCAACGACGCCGGCCCCGAGCACCCCGACCAGGATGGCCAACGGCAGGACGAGACCGGCCTCGCTGGCGAAGTAGACCAGGAACGGCGTCAAGAAGTAGACGTTCCCCATCGAGAGGTCGATCTCGCCACAGGTCAGCAGCATGACCTGCCCGGCGGCGAGGATCGCCGTCGCGATCATGTACTGGGAGATCACCCGGATGTTGGCGGTGGTGAGGAAGGCCGGGTTGACCGCGGCGAAATAGGCGGCCAGCACCAGCGCGACCAGGGCGATGGTCGACTCCGGCCGAGCCACCAAGAAGCCGCCGACCCGGCCCCAGATGGTCTGGGACCGGGGCGGGTCGACAGCGAGTTCAGTCATCTACGCCGATCAGCCTACGGGCTCGACGATCGCCTGTTCCTCCGCATCGCCCTCGAACCGGCTCGCTGTCTCCAGGAACAGCTGGGCCGAGGCCGAGTCGAGGAATACGAGACCGGTGTTGGTCTCCGGCGGGGTCACCACTCCACCCGAGAGTTTGTACATGTACAGGTAGACGGTGGGGAGGAACCCCTGAAGATAGGGCTGCTGGTCGATGGTGAAGTCGAGCACACTGTCGGACACGAGCTGGACGGTCTCGGGGAGAAGGTCGTAGCCCCCCGCCCCGACCAGGCCATTGTCCCGGGCGTTCTGGTCCCTAACCACCTGACCAACTGCTTGTGTGCTCCCGGCGTCGACCGCGAACATCCCGGCGGCATCCTGGTTGCCCAGATACCACGCTTCGACGGTGGTCAGCTCCTCCTCGAGAGAAGCGCCAGTGGCGATGTCGATCGCCTCGATGTCTGCACCGGACTCGGCAATGGCGTCCAAGGCACCATCGATGCGGGGCTGGATGTTGAGTTGACCCGGGGTGGCGATGAACAGCGCCACCTTCCCGGATCCAACCAGCTCCACTATCCGGTTGCCCATCTCGAAGCCAGAGCCGTACAAGTCCTGACCGACGTAGCAGAGCCGGTTGTTCGGGTTGCCCGGTGGCGTATCTGCGTTGTAAGCGAGCACCGGGATGCCGGCGGCGAGCGCCTCATCGGTCGGACCGTTGAACGCCTCGAGGTCGACCAGGCACACTGCGATCCCGTCCACCTCGGCTGCGATGGCGGCCTCCATGGCGTTGACCATTGCTCCGTTGTCGGCGTCCTCCGAACCGGTCCATTGTGGTGTCGGGATGCCGAGGATGGCCGCAGCGTCCTCCAGCCCATAGACGGTCGGGACGAAGAACGGGTTGGTGGTGACATGGTTGACGAAGGTGAATTCCCACGCCGGAGTCTCGGGGAAGTTCCCCGCTCCTCCACCCCCGGTGGCGGCGGTCCCACCGGTTCCACCAGTGCCACCCGCAGCCGTTGTAGCCGTGGCCCCGTCGTTGGTACAGGCGTTGATCAGCCCGATCGCCGCGGTCATCCCGAGCGCCTTGAGGAAGTTCCTCCGCGAAGGGCTGAGCAGTTGCGTGTCTGGTGGCATGACGTTTCCTCCTCGTCGAGCAGTCATGTTGCCCCGGAATGCTGGAAGATAGCTCATGGGACCGTAGGCCTGCAAGCGTATGCGGCTATACGTTCACAATCTGGGTCCCGTTCTCGACGTGAGTTTGAGATCGGCGGTCGATCCGGCTCAGCCGTGGAGCTGTTCCAGCTCCTTGGTGGTGACCTCTTCCGGCATCTTGCCGATGATGATCATGGCCAGGACCTCGTCCATGGTCACGTCGTCCTTGTTGACCGTCCCGACCAGTTTCCCCTGAAGCATGACGGAGATCCGGTCGGCGAGATCGAACACGTCGTGGATGTCGTGGCTGATCATGATGATGCCGATGCCCTCCGACTTGAGTTGACGCATCAGCTCGCGGACTTGCTCGGTTTCCGCCGGCCCGAGCGCGGCGGTCGGCTCGTCCATGATCAGGATCCGGGCGTTGAAATGCACCGCTCGGGCGATGGCGACCGACTGTCGCTGGCCACCGGACAGAGAGGCCACCGGCTCCTTGAACTTCTGGAACCTCGGGTTGAGCCTCGCCATGATCTTCCTGGTCGCGTCCTCCATCGCCGAATCGTCGAGGGTGCCCCACCGCGTCCTCAGCTCCCGGCCAAGGAACATATTGCTCGGGGCGTCCTGGTTGTCGGCTAGGGCCAGGGTCTGGTAGATGGTCTCGATCCCGTAGGCCTTCGCATCGCGGGGGGTGGTGATGCTCACCTCCTCGCCATCTACATAGATCTCGCCTGAGTCGGCCTTCTGGGCTCCCGCGAGAGTCTTGATGAGAGTCGACTTGCCGGCGCCATTGCCACCGACCAAACCGAGGATCTCCCCCGGGCGGAGGTCGATGGTGACATCCTTCACGGCGTGGACGCCGCCGAACGAGACGCTCATGTCCCTCATCTCGACGAGTGGGGCGCCGCCGTTTTGAGATGGCATCGTCAACGGGCGGCCCTCCTCCGGTAGATGGTGTCGATGGCGACAGCGACCACCAAGGTGACTCCGAGCACCACGTCCTGCACCGGGGCGCCGACCCCGATGAGGACCATGCCGGATTGGAGAGACTGCATGACGAGCGCGCCCAGGATGGCCCCGGGAATGGTCCCGATCCCTCCCGAAAGGGATGTGCCGCCAATGACTGCAGCGGCGATGACATAGAGCTCGTTCAACGTGCCGAGACCGCTCACCGCGGCGTTGAGACGGGCGATCGATACCGCGGCGGAGATCGCCACCAGGATCCCCATCGTCATGAAGACTTTGACGAGGGTGCGCTTGGTTTTGATCCCGGCCAGGTTGGCTGCCTCTGGATTTCCCCCGAGGGAAAAGACATAACGACCGAAACGGAGCCGGTTGGTGACGAAGCTCATGACCAGGGTGACCCCGACCAAGATCAGCACCGGATAAGGGATTCCCAGGGGGATCTGAAGGCCCCCTTCGGGAATCGGGATGTCATGCTCCTCGGCGTATTGGATGGCCAGGTTCTCTGGCAAGTAGTAGCTGTTCATCACCCACACCGCCCCGAGGACCACGACGCAGCCCAGGACACCGAGAACGACGTCGAGCCAGGTCGGGCGGAGTCGGAAGCCGAACTTGCGACGACGACGACGACCCATGACGAGGAGGGCAATGATCCCGACACAGGCGACTCCCCCGACGATCCAGCTACCCGTCTCCCCGAGCGACCCATTGGATCCACCTCCAAGGAGCTGGAACGTGGCGTCCATCGGGGCGATGGTCCGGCCACTGGCGGTCAGCCAGGCAAACCCCCGCCACACCAGCAGTCCGCCCAGCGTGACTATGAAGGAGGGGACGCCGACGTAGGCAATTATCGATCCCTGGAAGGCGCCGATGAGTGCTCCCAAAACCACACCGATGGCAAGCGTGGCCAGCCAAATCCAAGAGTTGCCCGCGCCCATCAATGGTGGGAGCCACTCCACCTGGAGCATGGCCATCACCATGCCCACCGTCCCAACCATGGAGCCGACCGAGAGATCGATGTTGCGGGAAACGATGACGAGCACCATCCCGGTGGCCATGATCGCGATCGTCGCAGTCTGCACCGAGAGGTTCCACAGATTGCGGGGAGTGATGAACGTTCCCCCGGACAGGAAATGGAAGACAACCCAGATGGCAAGGAGGACAGCGATCATCCCGACCATTCGGGTGTCGATCTCGTTGTCCCGCAGATACGATCCCAGCGACCGGCGCGATCCCGGTTCGAGGGTATCCGGTTGGGTCGGGGGAGCCTCCACCACGCTCATGAGCTCACCACATTAGAGAACAGGAACGTATTGCGCCCCCGGTTCATCGGGGGCGCAATACATCATCGATTTGGCTTCAAACGTCGATCGTCAGGGGCAGGCAACAATGCTTCCTGCCTCGACACCGGCGCAGAGCTCGTCGACCGTGATCCACTCCGCATCGACCACTTCCTGGAGGTTCTCCTGGGTCATCGGGATCGGTGTCAGAAGGATGCTGGTCAGGTTTGTCTCCGCGCCCGACTCCTTGTTCGTGTACAGGAACTCACCGGTTCCCTCGACGTCGGCCAGGGAAGCGCCGCCGGCCAGCTGCACAGCGGCCTCGCCGGCAGCGGTGCCCAACGCACGAGCGTCTTTCCACACGGACACAGCTTGTGTGCCGGCCGCGACCCGGTTGAGGGCGGCGACGTCAGCGTCCTGACCTGACAACGCAACAGTGCCGAGCAGACCCTGGGCCTCGAGCGCAGCAGCTGCGCCGGTGGCCATTCCGTCGTTCTCGGAGACGATGGCCTGCACGTCGTTGTTGTGCTGTGTCAACCACTGCTCCACGGTGGTCTGAGCGAGGGCTGGATCCCAGTTGTCGGTGTAGTCCTCCTCGAGGATGGTGATATCACCGGCCTCGGCCGCGGCATCGATGACAGACCCGATCCCCTCACGCAGGAAGTCGGAGTTGGCGTCGGAGCCGTTGCCCTTGACGATGAAGTAGTTGCCGGTCGGCACCTGCTCGAAGATCACCTCGGCCATCAGCTGTCCCACGAGGACATTGTCGAAGCTGACGTAGAAGGTGTTGGCATCTTCGATAAGGCGGTCATAGGCGATGACCGGGATTCCCTGATCGGTGGCCGCCTGGACTGCGGGCAGGATGGCCTGCGTGTTCTGGGCCAGGATCATGACGACGTCAGCTCCCTGGTTGATCAGGTTCTCGACATCGGCAATCTGCTGCTCCTCGGAGGAACCGGCGTCTGTCGACGTGTACGAGCATCCGCCGGCCTCTAGGGCAGCCTGGATTGCAGGCTCATCGTGCTTGGCCCATCGCTCTTCGTTGTAGTTGTTCCACGACATGCCGACGAGGCAGTCGCCGTCGCCTCCGGCAGCGGCAGTAGTGCTCGCACCTGCTGCTGTCGTGGTCGCCTCGGCCACCGTCGTGGTCGCTCCGGCTGCCGTCGTGTCGGCACCACCTTCGGTGGTGTCGCCTCCCTCTTCACCACCACAAGCGGCGATGACGAGGGCGATGACGGCTACCAACGCCATTAGGCGTCTTTTCATCTTGGTTTCCTTCCTCCTCCGGTTGCCACCCCTGAAAAGGGTTGGCAAATTCCGTACGAGTCGAACGCGAATGGGCCATGACGACCCCACGCCGACCGATGCGAGCATAACCGGCATATGTTTGACCCCGCAACAAATTGCGGCATAAGGTTCTGGCTCCCAATCGACCTCCCGGGAGACACTTGAACCGCACCCAGATAACGGCCGGGAGGGATGCCCATCACCGGCCCAAGGGCGTCGCCGCCGACGAGCTGCGCCGCCACAATCTGGGGGCGGTGGTGGAAAGCCTCCATCTTCACGGACCGATCTCTCGCTCAGAGTTGACTGCCACCACCGGGCTCAACCGCTCCACCATCGCCGACCTCATCGGCGAACTAACAGACCTCGGCCTCGTCGAGGAGGGCCCGGCGGTCGCCCCCTCAGGACCGGGTCGGCCCTCCCCCATCGTGAACACCCGGCCCCAGGGCGCGGTCGTACTATCGATCGAGTTGTCGGTGGACTCGGTGGCCGTTGCCACGGTCGGTCTCGGTGGTCATGTCTACGAACAGGCGCGGGTGCCGCGGCCCCGTGGCGAGTCGGCAGCCGAGACGGTCGAAATCGTCGCCGGCCTGGCCGGCGGGCTGTTGGATGCCCTGCCCGCCGACGCGATCCTGACCGGGGTCGGGGTGGGCGTCGCCGGGGTCACCCGGAGATCCGATGGCTTCGTCCAGCTCGCCCCCAACCTCGGGTGGAGAAACGTCGCACTCGGTGAAATGCTCGCTTCCGCCCTCAGGCTGAGCCATCCGGTCCTCGTTGCCAACGAAGCCGACCTCGGCGCCCTCGCCGAATATCGGCGCGGAGTCGGTGTCGGGGTGCCCCATCTCATCTACATCTCGGGTGAGGCTGGAATCGGCGCGGGGATAATCCACGACGGGAAGCCAATGTTGGGGGCTGCCGGATATGCGGGCGAGGCCGGGCACACGTTGATCAACCCCAGCGGACATCTATGTCGCTGCGGCGCGACCGGCTGCTGGGAGACCGAGGCCGGCGAATCAGCTCTGGCTCGTCTTGCCGGGATCCCGTCGAGCGTCACCGGGCTGGGCCTGGTCGACACGATCCTCGCCAGAGCGAATGACGGCGACCAGACGACTCTCGACGCCCTGTCCGAGATCGGGCGATGGCTCGGGTTGGGAATCGGCAACCTGATCAACGTCTTCAACCCGCAACTCGTCGTGCTCGGTGGGTTCTATCACCCCTTGTTCACGTTCCTGGAGAAGGCCGTCTTCGAAGGGGCACGTCTCGGCTCTCTCGATGCCCCAGGGGACGTCGCCGATATCGCAGCCGGTGGCCTCGGGCCGGATGCCCCGCTGATCGGCGCCGCGGAGCTGGCCCTCTCGGAGGTCATCGCCGACCCGGCCGGGCACTCTCGCGCTCGGTCCGGGTGACGTCGCCTAGGCGCGGGCGGCAGCGTCCGCGAAGATTCGCTCCATGACCTCGATGTTTGCGATGGCGTCCTGGGGTGGCGTTGGCACGTGTGTCTCGTTCCGGATGGCGCGGGAGAAGGCGTCGGCCTGCACCCGGTACTGGTCGGCCTCGGGAACCTGATGCACAACCACATCGGGCGCCACCGGCGGCTCGCCCCCGGACACGGCGAGCACGCGGGTTGGGCGATCGGGAGGGATGTTGAAAGGGATCTCGACGACAAGGCGCCCCTCAGTCCCGTAGATGGACACCCGCTGGTCGCTCTCCAGCTGGGTCGAACAGATGAAACCGGCATGTCTGCCGTCGAAGTCGAGCACCACCGAGGTGAGCACATCGGTGCCGAAATCGGGGTCACGCCGGATCGAAGCCACGACATCGGTGGGCTCTGCGTCGAAAAGCATCCGGGCGACGTTGACCGGATAGCAGCCGATGTCGAACAGAGAACCGCCCCCGGCCTCGACCTTGTTGCGGATGTCGTCCGCGTCATCGTTGTAATAGGAGAAGGCTGCCTGGACCGCCCGCAACTCCCCGATGGCGCCCTCGGCGATGAGACGCCGCACCTCGACCCACAGCGGATGAAGCCGGTACATGAATGCCTCCATGAGTTTCACGCCGGACCGGTCTGCCACATCGATCATCTGTCTGGCCAAATCGCTGCTGGTTGCGAGCGGCTTCTCACAGAGCACGTGTTTGCCCGCCTCGGCGGCCGCGATCGTCCATCGTGGATGGAGATGATTGGGCAGGGGGATGTAGACCGCCTCTATCTCCCGGTCCGCGAGCAACTCCTCGTAGCTGCTGTACGACTTTGGGATGCCGAGGGAGTCGGCGTTGGCCCGGGCCCGCTCCGCCGACCGGGAGGCGATGGCGGTGACATGGCTCAGATCCGACCCGCTCATGGCTGGTATGACCTTCCTCACCGCGATGTCCGCACAGCCAAGGACGCCCCAACGGACTGGATCAGTCACGTCATAGCCTCCTCCACTCGACACAATCGAGCCATGCGGCATTGTGTCGAAACCTCCCAAACGGGGCAAACGTGACCGGAAAGGCCTGGGTCTGGCTCGTCGCCGGGGTGGCGGCCGGGGCTCTCTTTGCCGGTGCACTGGCAACCGGCGCGATCGCGGCCTTCTGGCCCGACCTGCCGGAGGCTGCGTCACCGCCGCCCCATTTCGTCGATGAGGCGCAGAGTGCGGGTATCAACCATGTCTACGACGGCGAATTCGCATACTTCGTGGGCGGCGGTGTGGCCGTGCTCGACTGTGACGAAGACGGCCGGCCCGACCTGTATCTGGCCGGAGGGGAGAACCCGAGCGCCCTCTACCGCAATGAGAGCCCAATTGGCGGGTCGCTTCGGTTCGGGCAGATGCTGGACTCGTCAGCGAGCAATCTCACCGGGGTGACCGGCGCCTACCCCCTCGACATCGACAGCGATCAGCACATGGACCTGGCCGTGCTTCGCCTCGGCGAGGACGTCCTGCTCCGAGGCCAGGGCGACTGCACTTTCGAGCGTGCCAATGAGGCATGGGGTCTCGATGCCGCCGCCAACGACTGGACCGTCGGGTTCAGTGCCACCTGGGAGGGAGACTCCGACCTGCCCACGCTGGCGTTCGGCAACTACCTGGCCGAGGGTGGGCAGACGACCGGGGAGTGCGAGGACCATCGTCTTTTCCGACCCGAGGAGGAGGGTTACGGCCAGCCCCAAGCGCTCAGCCCGGGGTACTGCACCCTGTCCATCCTCTTCTCCGACTGGGACCGATCGGGTCGGCACGATCTGAGGATGACCAACGACCGCCACTACTACCGGAATGGCGAGGAACAGCTCTGGCGGATGGCCGACGGCGAAGCGCCTCGCCTCTACACCCGTGAGGAGGGCTGGCAGCCAATGCAGATCTGGGGGATGGGGATCGCCGGCCAGGACGTCACCGGCGACGGCTTGCCGGAGTATTTCCTCACCAGCCAGGGTGACAACAAGCTTCAGACCCTCGCCGACGGGTCGACACAACCGAACTACACCGACATCGCATTCGAACGGGGCGTGACCGCCCATCGCCCCTATGCGGGAGACCGAGCAGCGCCCTCGACCGCCTGGCACCCTGAGTTCCAGGACGTGAACAACGACAGCCTCATCGATCTGTTCGTGTCCAAGGGCAATGTCGAGGCCCAGGAAGACTACGCCTCGAGGGATCCGAGCAATCTCATGATCGGCAACCCGGACGGCACTTTCACCGAGATGGCAGATGAGGCAGGGATCGTGGACTTCGCACGCTCTCGGGGCGCCGCCCTGGTCGACTTCAACCTCGATGGGATGCTCGACCTCGTCGAAGTGAATCGTCGGGAGAACATAAACCTCTGGCGCAACGCCGGGTGGGGTGACACATCCTCGCCCTCGCCCATGGGCAACTGGATCGGCCTGCGAGTTGAGCAGCCGGCGCCCAACGTCGACGCCGTCGGGTCGTGGGTCGAGGTGAAGATCGGCAACCGCATCGTGCAGCGCGAAATCACAGTCGGGGGAGGACACGCCAGTGGCCAGCTCGGCTGGATTCACTTCGGCGTTGGCGACGCGGATAGCGTTGAAGTGCGGGTGCAGTGGCCCGACGGAGAGAAGGGGCGATGGCTCGACGTGGGCTCGAACCAATTCATGATCATCGAACGGGACGCCGACGAAGCCACGGTCTGGGATCCGGGCCAATGACCTCATGACACGGGCTCGTCTCGCCGAGGTGGAGCTGCCGGACTTCGGGATGCCGGCTGCGATGCCCGTCATCCCCGACCTCGTCTACGAAGACCGAATGGAGCGTTTCCGCAAGCGGTCCGCCGAACGGGGCCTCGATCTGATCGTCGTGTACGCCGATCGAGAGCACAGCGCCAATCTCTCCTACCTGACCGGATTCGATCCGCGATTCGAAGAGGCCCTTCTCGTCGTGGGTCCTGACCAGGTTCCCGCCATCCTCGTGGGCAACGAGTGCTGGGGAATGGCGGATGCCGCTCCCCTCACCATGCGGCGCCACCTCTTCCAAGACTTCAGTCTCCCCAGCCAGCCCCGGGACCGATCCCTTCCACTGGCGGAGATCCTTGGAGAGGAGGGCATCGGTGCCGGTAGCAGAGTTGGCGTGGTGGGGTGGAAAGTGTTCGACGACAGCGGGGTCATCGACCTTCCCGCCTTCATCGTCGACGAATTGCGCCGGCTGACCGGGCCGAATGGCGCGGTGGAGAACGTCACCGACATCCTGGTGGGGGCCGCCGATGGGCTGCGCGTCATCAATGAGATAGAGCAGCTCGTCTACTACGAGTGGGCCGCCTGCCACACCTCGAGCGGCGTCCGACGGGTGCTCGAGGGGTTGCGTCCTGGACTGACGGAGCAGGAGGCGGTCCGGCTGCTCGAGTGGAACGGGACACCGCTCTCCTGTCATCTGATGCTGACCGCCGGGCCGAGGGCATCGGTCGGGTTGCTCAGCCCGGGCGACCGACCCATCGAGCGATCTGACCGATTCACGGTGGCTTTTGGGATCTGGGGGGCTCTCAACTGCCGGGCCGGGTTCGTGGCGGAAGGCCCTGAGGATCTGCCCGGGGACATCGGCGACTATGTCGATCGTCTGGTGGCTCCCTATTTCGAGGCGGTGGCCGAGTGGTACGGAGCGCTCCACGTCGGGCAGAAAGGCGGCGCGCTCCAGGAGATCATCGATCGGCATCTGGGCGACCCCTTCTTCGGCATCTTCCTCAACCCCGGTCATCAGATCCATCTCGACGAGTGGGTCAACTCACCTGTCGCTCCGGGGTCCGACATCGCACTGGCCTCGGGGATGGCGCTTCAGGTCGACATCATCCCGGCCACGGGAACCGATTACTTCACGTCCAACATCGAGGATGGGATCGCCCTCGCGGACGAGTCGTTGCGGGCGACGCTGGCCGATCGCTATCCGGACGTCTGGCAGCGCATCACCGCTCGGCGAGATTTCATGCGAGACGCCCTCGGCATCGACCTGCACCCCGACGTGCTGCCCTTCTCCAACATCCCGGCCTACCTCCCGCCGTTCCTGCTTCGGCCGGACAGGGTCATGACGATGACTGGCTAGGCGAAGTCCGGGGCGGATTTCTGGACCAAACTCGTCACGAGCAGCCCGCTTAGAAAGCGCTTGGGGCACTGTCGTTCTCTACACTCGAACTCAGGGAACTGCGAGGTGCGAGGAGCTGGGAATGGCGCAAATCGTTACGTCGGTTGACATCGATCGACCGGTCGGGACGGTGTGGGAATACTTGACGGATCTGCATCATGCAAAGGACTGGTCTACTGAGGTCATGGACACGGTCTACTCCGGTCCGATCCAATTGGGCGCCACTGGCGTCGACACCCGGAGGTGGGGCAAGAAGGAGGTGAAATGGGACTGGAAGGTCACCGGGTACGACCCGCCCAATCTGCTCAGTCTCACTTATGGCCCGCCTCTCAACGCGATCGCTGACTTCAAGTTCGAATCGACGTCAGCTGAAACAACAAGGGTGACATGTGCCACATCGCTCAAACCGTCAGGCTGGTGGCGGCTGATTACCCCGATGATTGCGGCCGAGGGTCGCAAGGCTGATCGGGCACAGTTCACCAAGGTGAAGTCCATCCTCGAACAGACGGCGCCCGGTTCGGACTCGTAGTCCGTTCTGTGTCTTAACTGGCCTCCGTCCAGACGCCACCGGCCCGGCTGGAGGCAATGACCGCCTCGACGAAGCGGAGCCCGATGGCACCGTCGACGGCATTCGGGAAATACATGGCGAGAGGGTCAGGGTCGGTCCCGCTGCGTCGGGCTGCGATCGCCTCGGCGGCGTCGGAATAGATGTTGGCGAACGCCTCCAGGAATGCCTCGGGATGCCCGGCCACGATCCGGGTCGACCGGGCGGCCAAGGGCAGGGTCCCCGGTCCGTTCGGGGTTCGCCACTCCGCGGGGCCGCCCAGTGGGGTGAACAGAAGACGCATCGGTTGCTCCTGGTGCCATTCCAGGCTGCCACGCGTACCGGAGACCCGAATCCGAAGTGCGTTCTCGACACCTGCTGCAGCCTGGGTGACCCAAAACGATCCTCGGGCCCCGTTGTCGAAGCGGAGCAGCGCCCCGGCGTAGTCATCGACCAGACGCCCGGGGACGATGGCACCGACCTCGGCCGCGACCTCGATCACCTCGAGACCGGTGATGAACCGGGCCAGATTGTGGGCATGGGTTCCGATGTCTCCCATCACCAGCGACGGGCCGCCTCGCACCGGGTCGTAACGCCAGGGAACCCCGTCGGCCGGATCCGGGTCGTTCTCATCGGCCTTTCCGCCTTGGACGTACTCCACCTGCACCAACCTGATCTCACCGAGCTGACCATCCTCGACCATCGCCTTCGCCTGACGGACCAACGAGTACCCGGTGTAATTGTGGGTGAGACAGAAGACGAGACCGGTCTGTTCCACCCGCTTCACCAGGTCAAGTGCCTCGTCCAGGGTGTTGGTTATCGGCTTGTCACAGATCACGTCGAAGTCAGCGTCGAGAGCCGCTGAGGCATATTCGTGATGGCTGTCGTTGGGGGTCATGATCGAGA
>JALDXP010000002.1:0-27114 GCA_032154885.1 Actinomycetota bacterium | reverse complement strand
GGGCTCGGCGAAGAAGGCATCGACGTCGGGCTCCGAAGGCTCTGGCTGCTTCTCCTCCTCGACCGGGGCCGGCTCCGCAACCTTCTCCTCCTCGGCCGGAGCCTTCTCTGCCGGGACAGGCTCGGCCGGCTTCTCCTCCGCCGCGGGTGCCTCTTCGGGAGTTTCCGGCTCGGCCGGCTTCTCCTCCGCTGACGGCTCGGCCGGCTTCTCCTCCGAAGGCGCCGCCGCCTCGCCTTCGGCTCCGATCACGACCAGCGGGGTGCCCACCGATACCGTGTCACCTTCGTTCACGAGGATCTCGAGGATGGTGCCCGCTGCGGGCGACGGGACTTCGGTGTCGACCTTGTCGGTGGATATCTCGACGAGAACCTCGTCCTCGGCGATGGTGTCGCCGACCTGCTTGGCCCAGCGCAGAATGGTTCCCTCGGTGACCGTCTCACCCAGTTGCGGCATCGATACCGTCGTAGCCAAGGTCGCTCCTCTCAGTGAAGACTGCGGCCGGCGGCGGACATGAGTGTCTCGCCGACCACTTCTGACAAGCTCGGGTGGGCATGGATGAAGGCCGCCGCCTCGTCGGGCAGAGCCTCCCAACCCACTGAATACATGAGTTCGTGAATCAACTCGCCCGCCTGCGGGCCCACGACGGCTGCCCCCACGATGGGGCCGTCCTTCTCCGAGATGACCTTGGCGAACCCCTGGTTGTCGCCGATGATGATCGCCCGTCCCACGCCGTTGAATGCGTGCTTCGCCGACACCACTTCCAACCCGCGCTCGGCGGCCTGGGCCTCGGTCAGACCGACCTCGGCCACCTCGGGATGGGTGTAGGTGACCCTGGGGATGGCCTGATAGTTCACCGCTCGGGCCGTACCGGTGCCGATATGCGTGACCGCAGCGATTCCCTCGGCGAACCCCACATGGGCCAGCTGTGGGGTACCAGCCACGATGTCACCTACCGCGTACAACCCAGGCTGCGCTGTCTGCATCGTGCTGAGGTCCACTTCGACGAAGCCCTTATCCAGTTTTGCGGAAACGGTGTCGAGCCCTACGTCGTCGGTCCTAGGTCCCCGACCCACCGACACAAGAACGACATCCACCTCGACGCTGTCATCGCCGAATGGCACAACCACGGTCTCGCCGACCTTCGGTGCATCGACACCCACGCCAATGTGGAACTTCACGCCGCGTTTCTGCAGCTGGCGCTGGAGCTGCTTGGACGCCTCGGCATCAGAGCCCGGGATGATCTGATCCATTACCTCGAAGACATGGACCTCGGTCCCAACGTCGACGAGGAACGAGGCGAACTCGCACCCGATCACTCCCCCACCGACAATGGCGACACGATTCGGGCGCTGCGGCCAATCGAGGGCATGGTCGGAGCTGACGATCTTTTCGCCATCGAAGTCATAGCCGGGGATCGTGCGTGAATAGGAGCCGCTGGCGAGGATGACTGCCTCGCCTTCGATCACGTTCTTTCCCTCGTCAGTCTCGACCTCGACCTTCCCCGGCCCGGCGAGCCGTCCGTAGCCCGTGATGACTTCGACACCCTTTTTCTTCAAGAGCCCACCGAGCCCGCGCACAAGGCCTTCGACGGTCTGGGTCTTGCGGGCGAGGGCCGCCTCCCAGTCGAGGGTGGGCTGCTCGGTCACGACCCCGAACTCGGCCGCATGGGACACGGTGGAGAACACCTCGGCGATGTAGAGCCACTGCTTCGCGGGGATGCAGCCACGTATGAGACAGGTGCCGCCGGGGCGCTCTTCGTCGATGAGCGCCACGGATAGGCCGAAGTTCTCTGCATACAGGGCGGCGGCGTAGCCGCCCGGCCCGCCGCCGACTATGACGATGTCGTGCAACCTTTGCCTTTCGGTGGAACTGCTGATCCGAGACTAGTTGTACCCGTGGTTACCCTCCCTGAACCCATGCAGACCCGTTGGCTCCTCATCGCGACGGCTGTTCTCGGCTTCGTGATCGTTGGAGCTGCTGCGATCTGGCTGTTGGTGACCTTCACATGATCGATCGCATCGAGCTGAGCACGACGGACGGGGAGACCCTCGAAGCACGTTGGGACCGCCCGGATAGCCCGACTGGAGCGGTTGTGTTCTGTCATCCCCACCCTCAGCAGGGCGGGACGATGATGGCGCCATTGATGGTCGCCGTGACCACGCGACTCGTGGAACGGGGCTTCTCGGTCTTGCGTTTCAACTTTCGGGGAATCGGTGCATCGACCGGGACGCATGACCACGGAAAGGCGGAGGTGCTCGATGTCGACGCCGCGGTCAGATCCGCCCGAGAGACCGGGCTGGCCATCCATCTCTCCGGATGGTCCTTCGGGGCGGGCACGGCCCTGCGCTGGCTCGGCGGTCAGCAGGACTCGGTCCCGTATTCGGGGATTGCCCCATCGCCGGACGATCTTCCCGATGACCTGCCCTCTGGGCCGAAGCGGATCGTGGTGGGGACACGCGATCAGGTGGTGGACGTCGAGCGAATCCGGGCCTATGCGGAGCGGCTGACCATCGACTTGCTTCTGACCCCGGGCGACCACTTCTTCCATGGTCGGGGGAAGAAGATCGGGGACCTCGTTGCGCAGGGACTCGAACCTGCCTCAAACTCGGTCTGAGGCCACCACAGGGCGGTACCCCCGGTTCTGCGCCTCCACCGGTGTGTCAGGAGCGAAAACCTGAACCATGTCCTTCCCAACCAGACCATCCTCGACGACCCGACGGGAGATCTCGGCGAACTGGTTCTCATCGTCGCAGTCGTAGAACCGCATCGTGTCCCTGACACCGACAAATCTGTAGGAATCGAAACGGGAGAGACGGCTCATTTCTCCCTTTGAAGGGCGGAGGAGCGGCGAAGCCGGGAAGGGGGCATCACTCTTCCTCCTCCGTGCCTCCCGCACCGGTCCTCACCTCGGCCCCACAATTGGGGCAAGTGGCGACCACGATGTCACCGACGATGAAAGTGAAGTCGCATTCGGGGCACTGGATGCGGGGAAGGGGCGCCGGGGGCGGTGGAGGTGGCGGCGGCTGGCCGGGGCCGGCACCCGGGGCGGTGGGATAACCGCCCATCTCCGACGGCGCGCCGCCCGCCGCATCGCGCACCACATTCACCGACCCGCACGTCGGACAGGCAAAACGCCCTGCTCCCGGGACCTCGAACTGGGTCCGGCAGGAACCGCAACGCACCATCATTCGTCTTCACCTCCATCGGGGTCGACCATCTCGCCTACGGCGCCAATGCGATACAGGTAATCGGCTTCGAGACGGAGGACATCTTCAACGTCGTCGTGAGAGTAGGACACACCGTGCTTGGTGGCGATCTGCTCGGATATGTACTCGATCGACGCCTCGTGGCCGCCGGCGATCGTCTCCACTGGGTTCTTCCGATCGTCCTGAGCGAGGCCCTGGAGGTAGAAGACCTCCCATTCGAGGATCCTCCGAACATCACCCCGATTCAGCCGGTCGTTGCCTTCTGCCTGGAGGCCGGCCTCGACATGCTTCACGGCGTCCTCGACGACATACTCCAGCGGCTCGTAACTGGGTCGTCGGCGCGCCTCCTGCCAGACGACGAGTGCCAGGATCACCAGGAATACACCTGCGAGGAGGGCCACGAGGGCCAACACCGATGCTGACACGGTGAGGAAGGTACCCCGGTCGGGTTAGAAGGCCTCCACCGGAAGGCTCATCACGGACCCGTCTTCGGTCTCGGCAGCGGAGCGCCGTGCCGCGATCTCCGGTGCCGCTAGATCGAGGAACCATCGCGCTGCCGCGACCTTGCCTCGGTAGAAGGGATCGGCCTCGACCTTGGGGTACGCGATCTCGGCATGGCGCAGCAATTGCCAGGCGATGACGAGCTCTGCACTAGACGCAAGCAGCGCGTTGGTGTGCAGACCCACCTTGTAGATCTCATCCGACCTGCCGGCGATCGAAGCCATGAGGTGCTCGACCATCGCCCCAAGGTGACCCTGGAGGTCGTCGAGCATCGTGCCTAGACGCTCTCGCTCGCGGGCAAACGGATCTCCATCGCCCCCGCCCTTGACGAACTCGGTGATCTCTGCGACGAGTCCGGCGATCGTTGCTCCCTGATCCCGCGCGATTTTGCGGAAGAAGAAATCAAGTGACTGGATCCCGGTGGTTCCCTCGTAGATCGTGTCGATCTTGGTGTCGCGGATGTATTGCTCCAGGGGGTAGTCCTGGGTGAACCCGGAACCGCCGAAAACCTGCAAGGCGTCGGCGAGCTGCTCGTATGCCTTCTCCGATGAGTAGCCCTTGACGAGTGGCAGCAGCAGGTCGGACCGGCGCTCCCAGTGGTCGTCATCAGGGTGCAGTCGAGCTTGATCCTGGACCCATGCTGTGTACATGACCAGGGCACGCAGACCCTCGGAGTAGGTCTTCAGGTTCATCAGCATGCGTCTCACGTCGGGGTGATCGATGATCGGGACCCGTGGCGCTGTCTTATCGGTGGCGAGAGTCAGGTCTGCGCCTTGGCGGCGCTCCTTGGCGTACTCCAGGGCATTGAGATAGCCGGTGCTCAATGTCCCCATCGACTTGGTGCCGATCATCATCCGGGCACCCTCGATGACCCGGAACATCTGTCGGATCCCGTCGTGCTTGTCACCGACCAACCAGCCGATCGCCGGCTCGTCGGCCCCGAACGTCATCTCGCAAGTGGTCGAGCCCTTCAGACCCATCTTCTTCTCGATGTTGGTGGCGACGACGCCATTGCGGGGACCGAGCGATCCGTCCTCGTTGACCAAGAACTTCGGCACCACGAAAAGAGAAAGGCCCTTGGTCCCGGGCACCGATCCCTCGGGGCGGGCGAGGACGAGATGGATGATGTTCTCCGAGGCATCGTGCTCACCGCCGGTGATGAACCTCTTCACACCCTCGATGTGCCAGGTGCCGTCGCCCATGTCGATGGCTTTGGTAGAGGCGGAGCCAACGTCGGAGCCAGCGTCCGGCTCGGTGAGGATCATCGACCCGGACCACTGCTTGTCGAGCCATAGACGGGCCAGGTCTTTCTGCTCGTCGTTGCCCTCCTCGAAGAGAACGGTGGCGAATAGGGCGCCACCTGAGTACCAGGACACGGTCGTGTTGGCGGCCAGCTGCATCTCCTGGGTAGCCCAAGCGAGACTGGGCGGGACCGGCATTCCCCCCATCTCGGCGGGGGCAGCGAACCGATCCCAGCCCCCCTCCTTGTAGGCGCGCACTCCGGCCTTGACCGACTCGGGCAGGTGCACCTCGCCGTTCTCGAGGACGAGGGGGATTCGGTCCTGGTCTACGTAGGAGGCGGCGAAGTCCTCACGGGAAAGACGTTCGATCTCGACGAGGATGTCTCTAGCCGTCGGCTCGTCGATGTCGGGCCATGGCCCGGTGCCCAGATAGTCCTGAATCCGGTTGACCTCGAAGAGATTGAACTCGAGATCCCGGAGATTCGACCTGTAGTGGCTCGCCATGTCCCTTTCCTGATCTTTGAGTGTTGACTCTAATTTGAATCAACGCTCAAATAAAGGGGCAAGTTCCCCAGGGCCCGTGGGTTAGAGGAGAAGGGCCGCCACGAGGGTTCCCACCATGGCGATGAGGCCGGCCGATTGAGTGATGAAGAACCTGTCGAGTCGCTGATTCACTGCATCAAGACCATCGTCGAGACGCACCTCCAGCCGCTCGAGGTGGGCTTCCAGCCGCCGGATGTCATCCTTGGTGGCTACCTCGATCGTCTCGTATGCCGGTAGATAAGTCATGAGTGTGTCCGCCCGCTCGGTGCCGAGCAGTTCGTCTAGCCCATTGTAGAGATCGCGGGACGAGCCTCTGAGACGGCCATGTCTCGAGCATGCCTGCCCGACGTTAGAAGAACAAGGAGGTCGCTTCCCGGATTCACGGTCTACCGTTTCCCGGATGCGATACAAGGCAGGGTTGGAGACGCGGGAGCGGATCCTCGACGCCACCCGATCGCTGGTTGCAGAGAACGGACTGGACGGGACCACCATCAAGGCAATCTGCGAGCAGGCCGGGGTGCTGCCCGGCTCCTTCTACAACCTTTTTGCCTCGAAGGAACAGGCCATCGTCACAGTCGTCCGCGAGGCAATCGACGCCGTCGACCCCGATCCGGCGCATCAGGGAACTGACACCCTCGGCGAGCTGGTCGACGCCTACGTTCGGTTTCTCGAGGAGTCACCAGACCTTTCCCGGGTCTACATCCGAATCGGGGTATCCGGCGCAGGGTCGAACCCCGAGTTGAGCGGCCGGATGGTGCGCCACCACGAGGCACGGGTCGCCCGCTTCGCCGCAGCCATGAAACGTCAGAGCCCCGAACTGTCCGAGACTTTGGCCGAAAGACGATCCGAGACCCTGGTGCTGGCCCTCAATGGCATTGCGCTCCATCGGATCATCGACCCGGACTTCGATGTGGCCTGGCATGCCAGGGCACTACTCGAGGACGCGGCAGCGGTTTCCTGACCTCGGGACGGCGTCGATAGGCTCAGAAGATGGATATCGCCGTTCAAACCCGTGGCGACTGGGAGTTGATCCTGGATGCGGCGCGCTGGGCGGAGGATCGTGGGCTCGTCGCCATCGCTTTACCGGATCACTACCTGGAGAGGGGCGATGAGACCGAGCGGCCCGCCTATGACCACCTGGTCCACCTGGCAGCTCTGGCTCGGGAGACCACCAAGATCGAACTGGTCTCACTCCTCTCCCCCGTCACGTTCCGTCATCCAGCGGTGTACTACAAGATGGGCGTGACGCTGGATGAAGTCTCGGCGGGCCGCTTCACCATGGGGATCGGGACAGGCTGGCTCGAAGAGGAGTTCACATTGTTCGGACTTTCCTACCCGGATCAAGACACCCGTTTCGAGATGCTCGACGAATGTCTGGCCTACCTCACTGCCGCGCTCTCTCCGAGCCCTGCGGGCTTCGACGGTGAGCACTACCGGTTGTCCGCGTTCGACCCGCAGCCCCGTCCCCGAAACCTGAGGCTTCTGGTCGGAGGAGGGGGCAGCAAGTTGACGCCAATCCTGGCCGGACGTTATGCCGACGAGTTCAACATCTATGCCTGCACCCCAAGTCAATACGCCGGCAGACGCGAGCTGGCCGAGAAAACGGCAGCCGAGGCGGGCCGTGATCCCGGTTCGATCTTGTTCTCGACGGCATGTCCCGCAGTGGCCGCCCGGAAGGAATCCGATTACCGGCGGCTGTTGGCAATGCTTGCCGAGCGGACGAGGTCGACACCGGAGCACATCGAGCAGGTCTATGAGGAGCGGGGCTACCCCCATGGCTCGGGCTCGAAGGCGGCCGAGATGCTGGACGGCCTCGATGAGGCGGGCTGCCAACGTTTCTACCCCCAAATGTTCCTTCGAAATCCTGGGGATTTCGACATCATCCTCGACGCCTACCGGCCCTGATCGTGCCGAACGTCGCCATCCTCGGGACCGGGCTCATCGGTGCATCGGTCGGACTCGCCCTCCGGGAGCAGGGTTGGGGATCGGTCGGCTGGGATCCCTCACCGGTGGCCCTGGAACTTTCGTCGGCGCGGCACGCCACTGATTCCGCAGGCTCGGTCGCCGACGCAGTCGACGGAGCCGACCTGGTCGTGCTCGCCGGACCACTCCACGCCAACCTCGAGACCCTCGCCCGCCTAAGGACCGGAGCGCTGGTCACCGATGTCACCAGTGTCAAGGTGCCCATGCTGGGTGCTGCCCGCAACGGGGTTCGTTTCGTAGGAAGTCATCCCATGGCGGGACGCGAGCATGCGGGGCCCGAGGCGGCGTCCGCCGCTCTGTTCCGCGGGGCACCGTGGGTGATCTGTGACGACGGCGCCTCCGTTGAGGATGTCGAACGAATGACCACGATCGTTGGATCAACCGGGGCCAATCCGATCGTCATGTCGGCGCGTCGGCACGACGAGGTTGTGGCCTCGGTCTCACACCTCCCCTATCTGCTGGCAGTGACGCTGGTCAACACGATCTCGCGCAAACCCGATGCCGTCGACCTGGTGTCGGGCAGCTTTCGCGACCTCACCCGGGTGGCATCGGCCGAATCGTCATGGTGGCCGGAGGTTCTCACCTCGAACTCCGAATCGCTGACGTCGGCGATCGACGATCTCGTGGCCAGTCTCGAGGCCCTCAGGTCGCAAGTCGTCTCGGGCGACGTGGGTGGTCTGGCCGAGCAGCTGGAGGATGCCCGCGCGCGACGTGGAGCGATGGCTCCACCGGTGGCGATGGTCCAGGTGATCTTGCAGGACCGACCGGGTGAGATCGCAGCCGTTGGCCACGCCCTTCAGACCAGCAAGGTCGATGTGCGGGATCTCCAGCTCAGACATGCCGTCCACGGTGGTGGCGGTGTCCTCAGCCTTTCCGTCCGGCCCGGCGAGGCCGAGACCCTGAAGGCAGCCCTGGCCAAGGAGGGATTCACCATCGAGGTCGAGGATTAGCGGTGCGCTTTTCCATAATGACTGAGCCCCAGATGGGTGGCACCTACGACGAGTTGTTGCGGGCAGCGCGCCTCGCCGAATCGGAGGGCCTCTACTCTTTCGCCCGTTCCGATCATCTCGCCTGGACCCCGGAGCCCGCACCGGAGGCGACCGATGCGTTCGCCACCATGGGCGGTCTGGCCCGCGACACAGACAAGGTGCGGCTCTGCGTCCTGGTCACACCGATCACGTTCCGTCACCCAGCCATCATCGCCAAGAACGCGGCCACCATCGATCAGATGTCTGGCGGGAGGTTCGATCTCGGTGTCGGGACAGGCTGGAATGACTTCGAGCACGACGCCCTGGGAATCCCGTTCCCCGAGGATTCGGAGAGATGGGCTCGCTTCGAGGATGCTCTCGGCTATCTGGAGGCAGCGTTCGGTGAAGGACACCGCAGATACACCGGCCCGTACTACAGCCTCGATCTCGACGTGCGTCCCAAGCCGACGGGAATACGTCTGATCATCGGAGGCAGCGGCCCCAGACGCACGCCGACGCTGGCCGGGGCCAAGGCCGACGAGTACAACGTCTTCATATGTCCGGTCGAGGAGGCGAGGGCAAGGATCCAGGTCATGCGTGAGGTAGCCGGTGATCGCGCGGTCGAGGCCACGATGATGGGTCCGGTGACCATTGCCGCCACCGATGCCGAGCTAGCCGACCTGATCGGGGCGGCCGCACAGCGGCGCAATATCGCGAGCGACGAGTTGACCCTTCGATGGGACAAGGAGGGAAGGCTGTTCGGCACCCCGACACAAGTGAGTGAGAAAATCGCAGCCCTCGAGGAGGCCGGGGTCGAGCGGTTGTATCTCCAGTGGCTGGATCTCGCCGACTATGACGGTCTGGCCCGCATGGTCGAGCTGGTGCGAGCATGAGCGAGCTCCCCGAGGCGAGCCGGCGCCTCGCCTCATCCTTGGACGACTTCGAGATGGAAATCCGCGTGTTCCCGGAGGGAACGAAGACTGCTCAGGATGCGGCGAGGGCCGTCGGGTGCCCGGTCTCGGCCATCGTCAAGTCCCTGGTGTTCGTCTTGATCGGCCCCGATGCCTCCGAGGAGCCCGTCGTTGCCCTGATTCCCGGTGACCTACGTCTCGACACCGTGAAACTGGCGGACGCGGCCGGCGTCACGGGCTCCAGGCGGGCCACACTCGACGAGGTGCGGGAAGCGACGGGTTTCGTTGCGGGGGGCACTCCCCCCTTCGGCCATGCCAAATCTCTTCGTGTATTCGCGGACAATCGACTTCGCCGCAACGACCCGGTGTGGGCTGCCGCCGGCACCCCGACCACCGTGTTCCCCATCTCGATCACCGACCTCGACCGTCTCGCCAAGCCGGTCTGGGAGGATCTGAGCGAGTGACCGATCGTTTTGGCGCGCCGATCCCGTCCTCCAGGCCGGGATCGTCGCGCCAAAAGGAGTTACCGGGCTGCATTTCCCCTATGGGAATAGTGCAAATACCATTGCAGGCGTGAGCGAGACCACTCCCCTCCTTCAGATCGAGGGCCTGCACGCCGGTGTAGGCGACATCGAGATCCTCAACGGGGTGGACCTAACCGTCGATGAGGGCGAGATTCACGCGCTCATGGGTCCCAACGGGTCGGGGAAGTCGACTCTCGCCAACGTTCTGATGGGTCATCCCGCCTATCGGGTCACCGCCGGGCGGATCTTGTACAAGGGCGAGGACATGACCACAGTCAGCGCGAGTCGGAGGGGTGCAGCCGGGATGTTCCTAGCCTTCCAGCATCCTGAGTCCATACCCGGGGTCTCGGTGATCCAGTTCCTCCGCCAAGCCCTTTCCAACCGCACCGGGGTCGACCTGACGGTCCTCGAGCTGCGTCTGAAGGTGATGGACGCCATGAAGGAGCTCGGCATGGAGACGTCGTTCGCCGATCGCTACCTCAACGAGGGATTCTCCGGAGGGGAGCGAAAGCGAAACGAAGTCCTTCAGATGGCGGTGCTCAAGCCCGACCTCGCCATCATGGACGAGACGGACTCCGGGCTCGACATCGACGCTCTTCGAACCGTCGCCGACGGAGTCAACAAGCTCACCGGCCCTGACCGCGGGTTTCTGATCATCACCCACTATCAGCGCCTGCTCGACTACGTGACTCCTGACCGGGTCCACATCTTCATGGATGGCCGGGTATTGGAGAGCGGCGGTCCTGAGCTTGCGGGCCGACTCGAACAAGAGGGATACGATTCGTTCCGGACGGTGTTGACCTAGACGTGACAGACCTCTCGCATCTGAAAGCCGACTTCCCGGTCCTCGCCAATGGGGTCCATTTTCTCGACTCAGGTGCGTCGTCGCAGAAACCGATTCCCGTTTTGGAGGCAATGGACCGCTTCGCCCGGACCTCCTATGCCAATGTCCACCGTGGCGCCTACAAGCTCTCCGTGGCCTCGACCGACGCCTATGAGGCGGCCCGGGAACGCGTCGCCGGTTTCATAGGCGCCACCGACCCGAGAGAGGTCGTGTTCACCCGGGGAGCAACCACTGCACTCAACACCGTCGCCTTCGGTTGGGGACTGGAGCATCTCGGGCCAGGCGATCGAATCCTCAGCACTGAGATCGAACACCACGCCAATCTCGTGCCCTGGCAGATGGTGGCCAAACGAACCGGTGCCACCCTGGACCACATCCCGATGACCGATGATTTCAGGCTGGATCTCGCCGCCTACGAGGACAAGCTCGGGCCTGACGTGAAGATCGTGGCCGTGACCGGGATGTCGAACGTCCTCGGGATCCTGCCCCCGGTCCGGTTCATCTCCGACCTCGCCCATCGCCACGGCGCTCGCGTTGTGGTTGACGCCGCTCAACTGGTCCCTCACTCAACCGTCGATGTCGAAGCTCTCGGTGCCGACTTCATCGCGTTCTCCTCCCACAAGATGCTGGGTCCAACCGGAATCGGCGTCCTCTGGGGCAGGATGGAAGCACTGGAGGAGACCGAGCCCTTCGAAGGTGGCGGTGAGATGATCTCCGACGTCACTCTCCACGATGCGACATGGGCTGAGATCCCACATCGCTTCGAGGCCGGAACTCCTCCCATCATCGAAGCCGTCGGTCTTCACGCCGCCGTGGACTACCTCGAGTCGATCGGTATGGACCAGGTGCTGGCCCACGACCTGGAGCTCACCGAGATCGCGCTCGACCGCCTCAGCGACGTCCCCGGCCTGCAGATACAGGGCCCGACCAACCTCGAGGACAGAGGTGGGGTGATCTCGATGTCCATGGATGGTGTCCACGCGCACGACCTGGCCACCATCCTCGACGAAGGAGGGGTTGCTGTCCGCTCCGGACACCACTGCGCCAAGCCCTTGATGCGCCGACTCGGCGTGGCAGCGACAGCCCGGGCCAGCTTCTACGTCTACAACACCGAGGAGGACATCGACGCTTTGATCGGTGGCCTGCGCAAGGCCGGCGAGTTGTTTGGAGTCGGATCGTGAGTCTGGAAGACCTCTATCGCGAGGTCATCCTGGACCACTACCGCAGTCCCCGGAACAAGGGGCACCTGGAGGACCCCGACGCCAGAGCCGAAGGCGTGAACCCGTTGTGTGGTGACGAGCTCACAATCGAGCTCAACTTCGAGGACGACAAGGTCTCCGAGGTGGCGATCGACGGGCAGGGTTGCTCGATCAGCCAGTCCTCGGCATCGATGATGACCGAGGCGATCAAGGGCAAGACTCGAGCGGAGATCGAAGCCCTGACTCAACAATTCCGCGACATGATGTCCCTGGACGGGGAGGCCGAGATCGAGCTCGACCCGGATCGCCCTGGCGCCGTCCTCGGCGACCTCGAGTCTCTCCAAGGCGTCCGCAAGTACCCAGTCCGCATTAAATGCGCCAGTCTCGGCTGGAACGTCCTCCTCGAGGCACTGGACGGGCAACCGCTTACCTGAGGTACGTAGCGTCATATGTGACGTTTTGACGACAGAGAAAGCCGGGATTCTGTTTTCTATTCTTTCTATGTCGCCGTAGCGACATATATGGCGCCAGGAACCTCAGGTACGCGGATCACTCGAAGTCGGTCAGGACCTCTTCGAGACGCTCACCCACAGAGTTGAGGCGGTCACGGCAGAAGGCGAGCAGGTCCGAGGCCCGTTGAACGTCGGCGAGCAGAGTGTCGACGTCGACCTCGTCGTCGCGCAAACGGGCGTGGATGGCTCTCAGCTCATCCAACGCCTCCCGGTAGGTCGGCTGCGAGTCGGTCATCGCTCCACCACCATCGCCACCGACCCGTCGACCAGTCTCACTGTCACCCGATCACCGCTCCCCAACTCACCGGCGCTTCGCACGACCGATCCGTCCGGCCTGGTGACCAGGGCGAATCCCCGTCGCAGTGTCGGCTCGACACCTATGGCGGCGAACATCTCGGCAAGAACGGACAGGTGGTCCCCGTGCCTTTGGAGAGCTGTTCGGGACCCTTCGATGACTCCCTGTTCCAAAAGGTCGATCTGATCCATCTGCCGGCGCAAGACGCTGCGAGTGCCGGCGAGTTGTGAAGCCGAGCGGTCGAGGCGGACCACGGCGCCATTCCAGGCCGAGCGGGCGGCATCTCGAATCGTGTGCGTCGCAGTATCGACCCGGGCCGCGTAGTCGGCCACCCTGGCCACGATCCACTCCGCAGCCGCCGTCGGCGTCTTCAGCGATATAGCGGCTGCTTCATCCGCGACAGTCCTGTCCGTCTCGTGCCCGATCCCGGTGATGACAGGGACGGGCATTGCCGCAACGGCTCGACCCACCTCCTCCGCATCGAACGAGGCCAGGTCCAGCTTCGAGCCTCCCCCACGGACCATGGCCACGACATCGACATCCTCGGTCCCCAGCCGTCTCAGTGCCTGCACCACATTCGACACGGCTCTGTCTCCCTGCATCGCCGCTTGCACCGTCCGGACCGAGAACCGATAGCCAGGGCGGCGAAGCTGATCGAGGAAGTCGGCGTGGGCGGCCGATCCGCGACTCGTCACGAGCCCAATCCGCAGAGGCACTGTCGGGAGCTCGAGCCTCTTGTTGGCGGCGAGCGAGCCGTCGCCGGCAAGTCGTCTAAGGACCTCGTCACGATCCAGGGAAAGACGGCCGGCGGTGAACGACGGGTCGACCTCGAGAAGGCTCAATTGGATGTGGCCCCTGTTGTGGCGAACTCCGACAGTCGCCCTCAAACGAACCTCGATTCCGCTTCGCAGCCCGCCGACCCCCGCAGATTCCAACGCATGGGTGACTGTCATCATCATTCGGCCCGAGGCGGCCACTTCGATGGCGTTGTCCGGGTGCTCGGCATCGACCAGCCGGAAGAATCCAGCGCCACGGCTCGTGCGCTGAAACCCTGACACCTCGCCACGGACCCAAACCGGCCCTGGCATCGCTTCCCCTACAGCCGCGTCGAGGGTGTTCAACAACCCGGCGACGGTGAGCGTGGCCTCGGCCACGTCAGGCGATCCCGCCCTCGGTCATCTTCTTCAGATCCAATGCCGCATCGAGCTCATCGGGCGTCATCAACCCGGCCTCGAGCACCAGCTCACGAATCGATCGACCTGTCGCAGCCGCCTCTTTCACGATTCGCGCCCCATTGTCGTAGCCGATATGCGGGTTGAGAGCGGTGACTACCACCGCATTTCGCTCGAGGAGCTCACGGACCCGCTCCGTGTTGACCACGATCCCGTCGACGCACTTGGTGGCGAAGGTCTTGGACGCCGTCGCGAGGAGGCTGATCGACTCGAGCAGGTTGTGAGCCATGACCGGCATCATCACGTTCAGCTCGAAATTTCCGTTCGCCCCGCTCCAGGTGATGGTTGCATCGTTGCCTACGACCTGCGCCGCGACCTGCATCATCATCTCCGACATGACCGGGTTGACCTTGCCGGGCATGATCGACGACCCTGGCTGGAGCTCGGGGATCCTGATCTCGGCGATCCCCGCGGTGGGGCCGGAGCCGAGAAAGCGAACGTCATTGGCGATCTTGAACGTGGACACTGCGATCGTCTTGAGGACGCCCGAAGCCATCACCACGGCATCCTTCGATCCCTGCGCTTCGAAATGGTCTCCGGCCTCAGTGAACGGAAACCCGGTCCGTTCGGCCATCAATCCGATGACCGCGGCGGCGAAACCGGTTGGTGCATTGATCCCGGTCCCAACGGCCGTTCCGCCCAATGCCAATTCCTCCAACTCGGGCAGGACTTTGTCGAGGCGTTCGATCGCCTTCCGGACCTGAGCCGCCCATCCGCCGAACTCCTGGCCCAGAGTGACCGGCGTGGCGTCCATGAGGTGGGTCCGCCCGGATTTCACGACGTTCTCGAACTCGACGGCCTTGGCCTGCAACGAGCCGGCGAGCCCGGCGAGGGCAGGCATCAAAGCCTCTCGGATCGACGCAACGGCGGCGACATGGATTGCGGTGGGGATGACGTCGTTGGATGACTGGCCGAAATTCACATCGTCATTCGGATGAACAAGACGGGATCCGGTCTCACCGCCCAAGATCTCGGTCGCCCGTCCAGCAATGACTTCGTTGGCGTTGGTATTGGTCGACGTTCCGGACCCTGTCTGGAAGATGTCGAGCACGAACTGCTGGTCGTGACGGCCGTCCATGACCTCGTCGGCCGCCACCCTGATCGCGTCCGCTTTGTCCTGGTCGAGATGGCCCTCTCGCCCCGAGATCTCGGCTGCACACCCCTTGATCAGCCCGAGAGCCAAGATGAATTCCCTCCCGAAACGGAGCTGGGAGATCGGGAAATTCTCCACGGCCCGCTGTGTGGAGGCGCCGTAGTAGGCATCTGCCGGGACCTGCACATCACCCATCGAGTCCTTCTCGACCCTGAACTCCACTCAATTCTCCTTTCGGCACCGACGGTAGTGGGCCACGGCCATCCTCACCCGAGGAGACGGCGGCCGTCTGAATACCCAATGTCGAGACGCTCACGCAGGTTGCCTTCATGGTCCACAGCCTCGGTGGCGACCAGGAGCAGATCGACGAGACCGTGGAAGTCGTCCAGCGAAACTTCTTCCAACATGGGCCGCGCCTTCCCGGTCCCAGCTTCGACTTCGTCGAGATTGCCCATGTTGTGATAGTTCCCGAGCGGGAGGCAAAGCCCGGTGGCGACGTATCCGTAGGCCCCGAATGCCGTGGCCTCACAGGCGCCTCCCACCATCAGTTTGCGCTGATGACGCAGCCCGGTCCCGGCGACCGCCCGGCTTATTCGATTGGTGAGCTCCTGATCGAAAACGGTGACTGCATCACCGACGCGGATGACGGGCCCTCCTCCCAGTGGGACTTCGCCAGAGGCCCGAGACGTCTCGATGGAGAGAAGGCGGGCATCGGCCGGGATGCTCCCCGTGACCGCGGCATGGATCGCTCCGACGAAGCCCATCTCCTCGGCGCGGGTGAGGAGTACGCCGAAATGGGCGAGATCGGCCCTTCCCCTGGCCCGATCCAGAGCTGCCAGTGCAGCCGCGCACCCGGCCAGGTCGTCGCAAGCCGGCGCGTTCAGGCGGCCCGCTCGGGGTCTCGAGATGGCGAAATGCCAGCGAGCGATATCTCCCGGCTCCGGGACAGTCCCCTTCACATCGATCTCACCGATCCGCCGCTGTGGGTCATAGGACGCCACGTGCCCACCCTTTGCCGCACCGGTCACGAAATCAACCCGCGCGTTGAAGAAGTACTCCGGTCTCACCCCACCCCGGAACTGGAATGTTGCCGACTGGCCCGAGACGCCGGTGACAACGAAGGCAGGATGATCCATATGGGCCACGGCAAGGACCGGATCCCGTTGCTTCCTTCCCTTCTTCGTGATGAGGAGATTCCCACCCGAATCTTCGATCAACCTCAGATCAGGACGACGGTTCACCCAATTCTTGACCCATGCGACGACCAGGTCTTCGCGTCCCGAGGCGGTTGGAAGGTAGGTGAGCGCACTCAGCCACTTCTCGGCAGCCGTCCGCGATGTCATCAGAGGTGGGGATTCACACGTCGAAGGGGGTGTCGGTGAAGAAATCCGCCGGTCGACGTGACGGTTCGCTGCTGGTCTCAACCAACCCGAGACGCTCCCGGATCGCCTTGTAGCCACCCGCTTCGAGCTCTTCGGCAAGCTCGGCGCCGCCAGAGTCGACGATGCGACCTCCAATCATGACGTGGATCCGGTCCGGTGCCACGTAGCGGAGGATTCGGTTGTAGTGGGTGATCATCAGCACCCCGAGGTCGGGAGAGCGCATTTCCTCCACTGCCTGGGCGACCTGCTTCACCGCATCGATGTCGAGACCCGAGTCGATCTCGTCGAGGAGGGCGACGCGCGGGGTGAGCACCGCCATCTGGAAGATCTCAGACCGCTTCATCTCGCCTCCTGAGAGGTCGTTGTTGACAGCCCGATCGAGGAATCGGGTCACGTCGAACCGAGCAGCCTCCCTGTCGATTCGCTCCGTCGCCTCGGCTTCGGAGATCCCGCGCTCTTCCGCCGCCTCGAGGAGAAACTCCCGGAGGGCGACGCCGGGGACCTCGGTCGGGTACTGGAAGCTCTGGAGGAGACCGAGTCGGGCGCGCTCATCGACGTCGAGAGCCAACAGCTCGTTGCCCTCGAGGAGAGCTTCCCCGGACACCACATACCCGGCTTTGCCCGTCAGGACATGGCAGAGAGTGGACTTGCCCGACCCGTTGGGGCCCATTAGCGCGTGCACCTCCCCGAAGGGGACCACCAGGTCCAGATCTTCGAGGATCTGCTTTCCGTCGACTCCTGCCGACAGGCCCCGAACGTCAAGCGCGGTGGTCATGATTCCTCCCAGAGGAGATAGACGACGCCGTCCTCGATGGCGACCTCGTAGATCGGCACCGGCTTGGTGGCCGGCAACGCCAGGGGCTTACCGGTGCGAAGGTCGAACGCGGAGCCGTGTCGCGGACATTCCACTTCGTAGTCGAACACTTCACCTTCGGCGAGAGAAGCCTCCGCGTGTGAGCAGCGGTCTCCGACGGCGAACACCTCGTCGCCGATCCGGAACATTGCAATTCGATCGTCTCCCAGCGTCACGCGTATGCCGCGGTCGCGGGGCAGCGTGTCGACGGCTCCGATCTCCACCTTCATGCGACCCGGCCCTCCTCCTGAGCAGCCACGAATCGTCGGAACACCTCTTCAGAAACAGGCTCCGCGAGACCTTCGATGGGCAACCGATCGATCACCTGCTGGAAGAACCCGCGAATCAACAGTCTCTCGGCTCGTTCTCGCCTCAATCCGCGGCTCATCAGGTAGTACAAGTGTTCGGACTCCAGCGGGCCCACCGACGAGGCGTGGCCACAGATCACGTCGTTGCAAAGGATCTCGAGGTTCGGCACGGAGTGCGCCTTCGCGTTCTCCGAGAGCACGAGGTTCCTGTTGGTCTCGAATGTCGAGGTGCGTGCCGCGTCCTTCTCTATGCGCAGGAGGCCCGTGAAAACACTCTGGGCGTCATCCTCGACCGCGCCCTTGAGAAAGACGTCGGATGTGGTGCTGCGGCCCTGATGATCGATAACCATCCGGTAGTCGAGTGTCTGGTCACCCTCACCGAAATAGAGACCGACCACCTCCGACGAGGAACCGTCCCCGACCAGGCTGACCCCGAGATCGAGTCGGCCCAACTTGGCTCCCAACCCCACCTCACCGATGCGGGAGGTGGAGTCGCGGCCCAATACAGCCCTTTGATGCACGACGTTGGTCGCGGCGTGGTCGAGGCCTTGGACCGAGACGAGACGCAAGCGACCACCGTTACCCACATCGAGGTCGACCCTGGGAACCAGCAGGAGTCGGGCGCCCTCGGCCGATCGGTAATCCACCAGGACGCTCGCTTCGGCGTTCTCGCCGACAACGACCTGGAGATGTGGGAAGGAAGCCGTCCCCGCGGTAGTGGCCTGAATCTCGACCACCAATGGCCTCTCCATGACTGTGTTTGCCGGCACCTCGACCCGAACGGCCTCCGTGGAGAAGGCAGCATGGGCTGCCGCCAATTTGTTGTGGTCGGTCGGCACCATCCCGGTGAATCCCGGATCGTCGTCGAGCTCGGAGAAGCGATGGACAGTGGCGACGTCGGAGTGATGTGCCAAGACCTCGCCATCGACGATCAGGACGCGCCCGGATCGCTCCGGTAGAGATGCGACAAATGGGCTCGGTTCGAGCTCCGCACCTGGAGCCGCAACCGGCTGGAGCTCGGAGAAGGTGTGGTCGAACTCGACGTACCGCCAGTCTTCCTCGGCTCCGGTGGGCTCGTCGAGCGCAGCGAAGACCTCGTATGCCGCCTCCATCTGGGATCGCCTCCAGCCTGGGGCGGAGGCGGTGATCTGGGCCAGATTCTCTCGGTCGAACGCGGTCAAATAATGCTCCGGAAGGGACCCAAGAATGGTATTTCACCTATGCCCATAGTGCGAATTCTCCTCCGCCGGCAGCGGACCGACGGTCGGGGAGGGTGGCCCGAAGGGCTAGAGGTAGCTCCTACTCCGCTTGGAGGGCGTCGACCGTGACATTGGACGCTGCATTCCACAGCATCCAGCCGAGGCCGTACTCCTCAGCCACCTCGATCTGGGCCCGAACCTGATCCGGGGTGTACCCGAAGTCCTGCAGCCAGGGACGAACCACCACGTTCCTCGACAACCGGTCCATCCCATCCTGAATGGCGTTGGTGACCATCGGACCGGGATGGTCGTTGGGAGTGTCGAAGTCATACCAACCCGAGGTGTAATGGGACGGATACACCATTGGAGAAGCGACATCGACAACCTGGGTCACCTGCTCCCAGTTCTGGCCGATCCCACCATCATCGGCCGCTGCGGTCGTAAACCCGAACACATCGGCGCCGACGGCGCAACCCATTGGGTGGAGCAGGGCGACCGCCTCCTCCAAGAAGCCAATGATCGTCGCCGTCCTCGTTTCGAGGCTCACCCCTTGGTCGAATGTCGTGGACTCGGTTCGCTTGTCGGGGAAGCGGATGTAATCGAACTGCACCTCGTCCAGCCCCATCGAACATGCCTCCTCGGCGATCGCCAGCCCGTAGGCCTTCGCCGCAGGGTCGGTCGGGTCGAGAAAGAACTGCCCGTTGGACTGATAGGGCTGGTCCGTCGCGCTGTCCCAGACCGACATCTCAGGTTTGGCCACGGCTGCGGTCGGATCGTTGAAGACAACGATCCGATCGATCAGGTAGAGGTCCTCCTGCTCCGCCCTGGCCGCTACGGCACTCAGGTCGTACACCCCCCGGATCGCCTCGACCTCGGCCGCGGTCGGATCAGCGCTGTTGTACCAGACCAGACCGGTCTCGTCCTTGAGGTCGAGCATGAGGGCATTGAGCTCGGTGGTATGCGCCATCTCGAAGAAGCGATCGATGTCCTCGCCGGCGGCCTCACCTGCGATGTGGACAGCGCGGGCGAGGAACGGCGCGATCTCGACAACGGATTCCCCGGCGCCACCATCCCATTCGAACGAAGTGGGTGTCCACGCCGGCCTCGAGACGACGACGGGCCCCGGCTCTGCCCCACGAAGGTTGATCTTTCCCTCGGCATCGGTGGTTCCCGAGGCCGGGCCTGCCACGACCACGGCCGACTCGACTGGCGTGCCTGCCGGATCGAGAACCCGTCCGCGGAGAATCCGGGCCTTGAGCACCACCTCGAAGACCTCGTCGGGGCGCTCAGCGATCGTCACCGTCTTTGGGACGTGCCCGGCCGCACTCACCTCGAGGACTGTGGACGACCGATTCCATTCGACCTCGATGGTCCCGTCCTCCGAGCTCGTCCCCACCTGACTCTCGTTGATGTCCACCGACGCCGCCGCGATCGGCGCCCCGGCGTCGTCGAGGACCCTGAGGGTGTAGGGAGTTTCTCGTCCCAGCAGCGACCAGCCTGCCCACAATGCCCAAACGATGGTGAGCGCCACCAGCAAGCGAAACTGGGAACGACGCGCCACTGAGCGACCGAGATTACTTGTTCACCCGGCGTTAAACAGAAAACCGTTTGCCAGATTCAGCCAGGAGCGTTAGTTTTCCACAGGGCTTGACAGGAAGGGTCGGAATTTGGGGAAGGCCATAAGGGCCAAAGACGCCAGACCCGAGCGGGGCTCGAGTCCCGCCGACACCGTCGGCCTGTATCTCGACGAAGTCTCGGCCCATCTCCTCCTCACCGCCGAGGACGAAGTACATCTCTCGCGTTCGATGGAACTCGGGAAGAAGGCCAAGGCCACGCTGGAATCGGGCGATTACGAAAAATCGGACCGGGTCAAGCTGATGCGTCTCGTCGCCGAGGGCGACGAGGCCAAGATGACCTTCATCCGGTCCAACCTTCGTTTGGTCATCTCGATCGCCAAGCGATACACCGGGCGCGGCCTCGATCTCCTCGACCTGATCCAGGAAGGCAATCTGGGATTGATCCGGGCTGTGGAGAAGTTCGACTGGCGCAAAGGCTTCAAGTTCTCCACATATGCCACATGGTGGATCCGGCAGGCGATCACACGGGGTCTGGGCAACAACGGCAAGACCATCCGCCTCCCGGTCCACATGGTCGATGTGGTTCGCACGGTCCAGGACACCCGCCAGAGTCTGCACGACAAATACCACCGTGCCCCCACCCTCGAGGAGATCTCGGAGGCTTCTGGCTTGGATACCGAGCGGGTTCTGGCCGCCCTCGAGGCGCCGGCAGAGACCGTCTCCCTCGACCGGCCGGTGGGAGAAGACGGCGACGCCTCGTTGCAGGACTTCGTCGAAGATGCGAGCGCAGTGGACCCCGAGGCCCGTGCCGCGGCGGCGTGGCGCCGTGACCGGCTCATCAAGGCCCTCCAGATCCTCGACCCCGAGGAGCAACAGGTTCTCTGGCTGCGCTTCGGTCTCGACGGAGATGAGCCCTGGACCCTGTCCGATGTGGGCAAGGTCATCAACTCCACCCGGGAGCGGGTTCGTCAGATCGAAGCGAGAGGGCTGGCCAAACTACGCCACCCCAGCTGCGACATCGACCTGCAAGCCTTGCTTTAGACCGCTGACGGTCGGTCGCTACCGATCGCCTCTGACCAACGGGTCGTTGCTCAAGCAACCCATGATCTGGCTCCTACCTCGCTCTGCGCCGCAACATAGGTCTGCGTCTCCGCACTCGTGAGTCTGCTCTCGGCGAATACAGATTCGCACCTGTTGCAAGAAAGGCGGAAGCCGATCACTTCGGCGTTCTGATTCCTCTCGAGTGCAAGGAGATTGGCTTCCTCGTGCCCGCATTTTGGGCAAGGAATTCCGACGGCAAGATTCATTATCGATCCCTCCGAATGGTCGTGGCGGTCACGACGTCTTCATATGGTGCGTCGAAGGAACGACAGCCGGATAGGGGGACAGTCCCTTGGGGAAATACCCCTATGTGGGTTTTGCTTGGTGAGTTATGGGTTTTGGGCCCGCAGAGCCCGTTCCAAACGGGCAAAGCCCTCGTCGGCTTCTTCCTCAGTTATCGAGAGCGGTGGGGCCAGCCGAAGCGAGTTTCCGTGGAGACCCCCCTTTCCGATGAGGAGGCCTTCCTCCCTGGCAGCCTCGAGGACTGCGGAAGCTGCTTCCGGCGATGGCTGCCCGTCCGATTTCACAAGCTCGAGGCCGATCATCAGACCCTTGCCACGCACCTCGCCGATCATCTCCAGTTCCTCGGAGAGAGGCACGAGACTCTGCATCAATCGGTTCCCCACCTTGAGAGCGTTGGTCTGCAGGTCGTTGTCGAGCAGATAATCGAGGTTTGCAAGCGCACCGGCCGTAGCCAGAGGGTTGCCACCGAATGTGGAGATTCCGAGGGCCGGATAGGAATCCATGAGCTCAGCCGACGCCACGACACCACCGATGCTGAGCCCGTTGCCGATCCCTTTGGCGAACGTGAGGAGGTCGGGGACGATGCCATGGGCCTGGTACCCCCAGAAGTGCTCGCCGGTCCGTCCCCAACCTGTCTGCACCTCATCCGAGATGAAAAGGATGCCGTTCTCGTCGAGAACCTCCTTCATCGCCCGGAAGAAGCCGTCCGGTGGTGTGACGAAGCCGCCCACCCCCTGGATGGGCTCAGCGATCATCACCGCCGGGCTGCCGGCGGCGGCTACGCCGAGCAAGTCCTTGAGATCGGCAACACATGCGGCGATGAAGTCCTCGTCGGGCAGGTGCCCGAACGGGCTGCGCAGCTTGTAGCCACCGTGGACATAGGTCACCTGGAATGGCGAGAAACTGGTCCCGGACCAGGCCTTCTGACCCGTGACCGCGATCGCCGAGTGTGACTTCCCGTGATAGCTGCCCCGGATGGCCAGCACCTGATTCGATTTCTGGTGCGTGGTAGCGATCATCAGGGCGGCGTCGTTGGCCTCAGTCCCCGAATTAGTGAAGAAGACCTTGGCATCAGGGATTCCGGACAACCCGGCGATCTTCTCGGCCAGCTCGATCTGGGACTCGATCAAGTACAGCGTCGACGTGTGGAGCATCCGGTCGGCCTGAGCCTTGATCGCTTTGACTACTTCCGGGACCTTGTAGCCGGTCATCGTGACCAGGATCCCTCCGAAGAAATCGAGGTACTGGTTGCCTTCTGCGTCGGTGACATATCGGCCATCGCCATCGACGATGGCGATGGGCTGCTCGTAGTACAGCGGAGCCCAACCGGGCAGGACCGCTTTGTGTCGTTCGAAGAGCTCGGCGTGCAGTCCCATGGCTTCTCCCTTGACCACTAGGCCTTCAAATATCGCAGAAAAATCGAACGATCGCCGATGAGCTGGCGGTCCAACCTCATCTCGAGCGGAGGATCGGCGAGATCCCCGTGGGCAATCCGGGCGGATCTGCCACCAATCATGACGGGGGCGACGGTCAGAGCAAGCTCATCTACCAGATGGTCGGCAACGAACTGGCCCACGAGCGTCGGCCCACCCTCGCAGAGGATCACCTTCGCCGCACTGAGCCGTGCCAGGATCGCCTTTGGTGTCACATCCTCCAGTATCACCACGTCGGCAGCATCGCCCAGCATCGCCAGCTTCGCCGGGTCAGCGTTCGGCCCGGTGATGACCATCGGCCGGTGTTCGGGGTCGGAGAAGACCCGGGCCTCGGGGTCGAAGCTCAGCCGACCCGACACGATTGCCAGAATCGGGACCTCGGTGAGGCCGGCCGCCACTCTTCGCTCCCGCCGCTGCTCGTCGAGGGCGACCGGTTGGTAGTTCTCGGCTTCGACCGTCCCTGAGCCGACAAGGATCACGTCCGGCACTGCCCTCAACGCCTGAAACACCGCTTTGTCATCCGGGTCGCCGAGACTCGAAGACTTACCTGCGATCGCCGTCCCCCCATCGGCGGAGCTGATGAAATTGACCAACACCCACGGCCGGTCATCGGCTCTCCGGTCGTCACTCATGTAAAGCCCGACGAGATCCTCGACAGGTTCGCCGGATTCGCTCTTGCGAAGCATGGCGGGAAGTTAGTGGCCCCTCGCTACCGTCCTTGCATGTCGGGGATCAGGGCTCTTCTCGTGGACGATCACGAAATCGTTCGCGCTCGGATCCGGTCTCTGCTCGAGGCGGAGAGCGACATCGTCGTCGTAGGCGAGTGCAGAACAGGATTCGAGGGAATCCGTGACGCCGGCCGGCGGTCGCCCGATGTGGTGATCATGGAAGCGCGTCTACCCGATGCGAGCGGCGTGGAGACCTGTCGCGATATCAGGTCGCAGTTCCCCGGCGTGCGAGTCCTGTTGCTCACTTCAGTCACCGGCAACGAGGCAACAATTTCGGTTCTGATGGCCGGTGCCTCGGGCTACATCCTGAAGACCGTCGAGATGGGCGACCTCGTGGACGGCGTTCGCAAGGTGGCAGCCGGCGAGTCTCTGCTCGACCACGATGAAGCCCTCCGATGGGTAGCCCATCTGCGTCAGGGAAGGTCAGATGACGAGCTGCTGGCCAGGCTCAGCGAACAGGAGCGGACGATCGTTGGTCACATGGCCGCTGGGTTGACCAACACGGAGATTGCCGACCAGATGTTCCTCCCAGAGAGCACTGTTCGCGTTTACATCTCCAATCTGCTGGCGAAGCTTGGAGTTGGCGGTCTGGCGGTCAGCTAGGCCGGATTGTGGCGGAGCAGCTCATCCAGCCGCGATCGCCTACACGGAGACGGCCTGGCGGATGGCCGCGATCTCACCCTGCCAGACGTTCACGATCAGGATCGGCTTGAAACCCATCTCTACGTTGATACCGAGCATCGGCGCATTGGATCCGGCGTTCTCGGTGTCGATCCGCGTCACGGTGGGGTACCTGTTACGAAGCTCGAAAGCCATGGCTGCCTTGACCCACCGCCCGATGCCCTTGTTGCGGTGGTCTGGGTCGACGCCGGTGTCCCACTGATCGACCAGGTCCGGCTGCAGAGGCTTATGAGCGACCGTGGTGAATCCAGCGAAGTTGCCGGTTGGCTTGTGCCGGGCGATATAGATGAGGATCTCCCGACCCGTCAGCGCCATCTTCGACTCGACATCACGCCATATCTCTGGGGTCATGGTCTCCTCGTCCTCGACAAAGGCTTCCCGGGGAGCCGAGTTCATCACGAACATGAGATCGCAAAACGCGTCGAGGTACTCGTCCTCGATCGGGCTTTGCATGAACATCAACTCATAGTCGGAGGCGCGCTCCGCCGATCGGGTCATCCATGACTCCATGAGATCCCAGTCGAGGGCTTGGAAGTCGAGGCGGCTCACCTTCTCCCGAAACGCCGATTTCATCCCAGCCCTCCTGGCCAGGGCTTCCTCAGGCCGCCCATCCTTGATGCCTATTGCAAACCGGGTACGTCCATCGGCCTCGGCGGCGTCGAGCATTGGGGTCGCGATCGCACGCCCGTAACCGGACCCACGATGCTGGGGATGCACGTCAACCCACCCGTAGGCGTTCTCCAGATTCTCTACCAGGTCGACGTGAAGACCCGACGTGGCCACGATTTCGGGACCTTTCCAGAGGATCCAATGATCCAAGCGCTCGGTCTCGATTGGATGGCGCCAGTCGAGAAGGCGCTGCTGCCACGGGAAGGGAGGATCGCCAGGGAGCACCTCGTCTTCCTTCAGAAGATGCAGCTCGTGCATCGCCTCGAGGGTTTCCTCGGGCGCAATACGCGTGTCGATGTATTCGATGTGAGACGACATGACGCGCCGAGGCTAGGAATCGCCGGTCAGAGGTGCGGGTGAATTAGGAGGTCGAGATCGAAGCCTCGGCCTGTTCCACCCATTCCTCGCGGGTGATTCGGTAGACGACGTGACGGCGAAGGCGATCGTCGTCGAGAAGTCTCGGATGATCGAAGTCCAACTCGGGAGCGTGCGTCATGCCGAGCCGCACCATCACCCTCTGGGAACGCTCGTTGGCGGGGATCGTCCAACTGAGGATCTCGTCCAGGCCCGCTTGATCGAAGCCGAATTCGAGTGCTGCCTTGGCGGCTTCGGTCGCAAACCCGTTCCCCCACTCGGCACGGACGAAGCGCCAGCCGATCTCGACCGCGGGGGTGAAGTGAGTGCGGAAGGTCGGGACGGCAAGTCCAGCAAACCCGATGAGTCTGGGCGCCCACAGTGTTTCCACCGCCCACCATCCGAAGCCGAACTCCTCGAAGTGGAGCTCGATCGTTCGCATCAGTTGGTCCGACTCTTGAGGAGTGAGCACGGCTGGAAAGTGCTCCATCACCTCCGGGTCGGCGTTGAGTGCGGCAAACCCGGTTCGGTCGTCGTCGGTCCACCTTCGGAGCACCAGGCGTTCGGTGCGGATCGTAGGCCCGGTCTCCATTGCGCCAGCGTAGGCAACGCCGGTTCGAGCAGGCGCTATCGCCGACTGCAGAGCGGTGTCAGGTCAGTCGACCTTCTTCCCGATTTTCTCGGCGGCCTCTTTCACGGAATCGCCGGCCTTCTTGGCAGCGTCACCAACCTCGTCAGCCGCGTCGGAGGCGGCCTTCTTGGCATTCCCGGCAACCTTGCCTGCAGTGTCGCCGACCTTGTCCGCCACGTCGGAAGCGGCCTTCTTGGCGTTATCCATCGCGTCCTCGACGAGGACACCCGTTTCCTTGAGACGGGGGATCACCTGGTCCGCCACGTCGGATGCACGGTCATCACCGATGATCGGCCCGAGCTTCGACTCGAATTTGGCGCGGGCCTCGGACTCGGTCAGACCGTAGAAGTCCTTTCTCCGATCCGACATGAACTTGGTGATCGCGGCGACGACCCCGACAACCAACAGAACCTTGAGCAAGGTCCTGAAGGCATGGCTCTCGTCGGTTGTGTCTGCGATGACTGTGGTGTCTGTCATCTTTCACCTCCATCCTCAACCATACAGTACGGTCACCGGGACTTTTCGCGGCCTGGCCACGAGACCCTTCAACTGGGGACAGGGGTTGCGTATCTTCGACCGTGCTGTGAGTAGACGGCTGGTCGCAGGCTTGATCGTCGTGGGTCTGGCAGTCGGGATCTGGGCCCTGTGGCCTCGGGAGAACTCAGAACCCTCCCCTACAACTGTGCCAATCGCGGTCGAGACGACCACGACGACTCTTCTGACGACCACGACTGCGCCAGCGCCGACGTCCACCACCGAAGACACCCACATCGTCGCCACCGTCGGGGAAGCGGAGGAGATCCTGCGGGCGCTGTGGTTCGGGTGGTTCGAGGGGATCTACAACCAGGACGAGGACCGGATACGTGAGGTGGTGGGGACGCAGGCGATGCTGGACGCGTCTCG
>JALDXP010000001.1:0-33451 GCA_032154885.1 Actinomycetota bacterium | reverse complement strand
GGCATCGCGGTGGGCAGTGATCGCGAGGTCGTCTTTCGCCAATGCATGATGCGCTTGTTGGCCTTCTCGACAAGGTCGACACGGCTGTGGCGGAGTCGGTCGGGGCTCTAGATCGAACCGAAGTGGAATCGGTGGCGGCTCTTGCCCGCGCCACGAGGGTGAGGTTGGCATATCCCGACTCCATCGTGGTGGTCGCACTCGCGGGCGGCACCGGATCAGGCAAGTCGAGTCTCGCAAACGCGATCGCCGGCGAAGAAGTTGCGCTGACCGGTGGCATCCGCCCGATGACATCCGAACCACTGGCACTGGTACCTGCCGACGGAGCGGAGGCACTAGATGGGTTTCTGGACGAGCTCGGGATCTCCGACCGTGTCGAGCACGATGGCCCATCCTGGCTGTGCCTGATAGATCTACCGGACAACGACAGCGTTGAATTGGATCATCGCCATCGGGTCGATGCCCTGCTCCCCCGGGTCGACATGGTGGCGTGGGTCACCGACCCCGAGAAGTACCGGGACGCAGTGCTCCATCACCAATACATCTCAGAGATGTCTGGCTACCAGGAGCAGTTCGTCTTCGTCCTGAACCAGGTCGACCGTCTGGACCCTGAGGACGTGGAGGTGGTCGTCGGAGATCTCGGCAAGGCTTTGCGCGAGGATGGGATCCTCGAGCCAGAGGTCGTAGCCACGGCGGCGAGCCCGGTGGCAGGGCCCCCTTATGGGGTGGATCTGCTGATCGACGCGCTGGAGGCGGCGCGGGATCGTCGCCTGGCCGTGAGTCGCAAGGCGCTTGCCGACCTCGCCAGTGCCTCGTCCCGTTTGGTGACGTCGTCTTCGACGGCCCATGCCGTCGATTTCGAGAGTCAATGGGCCGACCAGGTGGGATCCGCGTGCGACCTTGCAATCGCCGGTAGGGCGGCAGGCGGCGGGCACGATCTCGCGGAGTATGTGTCCCATCTCGCTACCGAGATGGGAGGTGAGACCGAACACCGTCTGCAGGATCTCGCGATCGAAACCCATGCCGCCTTCCTGAGGTGTGTCGCCTCCCAGGCCTCGACCACCGGACCCGGCAGGTCATGGCTGAGACGCATACGAAGTGACAATCTCGAGGGCGGGGGAATGGACCGCGAGGACCTGTTTGCCAAGGTCGACCTGGAGGTTGGAGGGCCTATCCGTGACCTCCTGGTGCAGAGAGGCCGGGCCCATGCCGCGATCACCGATCTCGCATTGGCGCTGGGAGATCTGGAGCGGAGGACTGGCTAACTAGCCTCGCCCGGGATGAACGCGACCGCTGCGAACCCCCCGCTGGTCACCGCGATCGTGGTCGTATCGGGAGTCGTCCTCTATCTGATCCTGGCCGCCGCCGGCGCCAGATTCGTCGAGCGGGTACGGCAGCGGACCCCTGGATCGGCTGCGCGCGTGGCAACTCTGTGGGTGATGGTGAGGCGGGTGATCCTCATCGTGATCGTCGTCCTGGTCATCCTCATGGTGGTGGACATATGGGGTCTGAACATGGCCCCGTTCCTTGCTGTGAGCACGGCTATCGCCGCCGCACTCGGGTTCGGCGCTCAGAACCTGGTCAGGGACGTGATCGCCGGCTTCTTCATCCTCGCCGAGGACCAATACCGCATCGGAGACACAGTGACGATCGCTGCCACCACCGGCAAGGTCGAGGACATCCAGTTCCGCGTGACCGTGCTTCGTGACGGCGAGGGCAATGTCCATTACGTCCCGAACGGACAGATCACGGTCTCATCCAACCTCACCAGTCTCTACGCATCGCCGTCTATCGATCTGAGGGTGGGCTACCAGGCGGACGTCGACCGGGCAATGGAGGTGATGCTCGACGAGTTGGCGCGCATGTCTGCCGATCCCGACTGGTCGGACATGATCACAAAGGAGCCGCAGATGCTCGGAGTGCAGGACTTGGTGGGTTCCGGCGTGCTGATCCGGGCCCGGCTCACCACGGTGGCCGAGCAACGCTGGTCCGTGCAGCGGGAGGCCTTGCGCCGGTTGAAGAACCGTTTCGCCGACGAGGACATCGAAATCCTCTGATTCCCCTCTCCCCGCCCATCGGCGTACTCGCCCCTCAGGTGGAGAAATCTCAGTCGTCTAGGGGTCTCGGCCCGGCCACGACCCGGAGCGAGCCCGGGACCCATTCCACCAGCCCGCCATCGACGAGGCCCAGAGACTCACCGTCGGCCTGGACGGCCACCGGTGGGTCGGCGGTGACCTCGATCCGCTTGACATGGGAGACGACTTCCATCTCGGGGACTGTGTCGAGCTCAGCGTTGCGCAGCAGCTTGGTGACGATGCCCGGGATGCGGCGACGTCGCAGCCGGCTGATGAAGAGCAGGGTCATGGGGTCGGGTCGCTCCGGCGACACCCGAAGCGGGATAGCCCCAAAGTAGGTATAGACCTGGCGGAACTGCAGGAGGGCGGCGATGCCCAGGTCCTCGTCGTCGCCGTGCGTCACCCGAACGTGAGGCTTCCTGCGCGGGAAATCCTTGAAGGCGACGCCCAGGGTCGTGCGCGCATAGTGGAGCGATCCGAATCGATACTTCCGGTACGGATCCTTCTCCGCCTCGAGCACGACGGCGGCATCCAGCCCGAAACCACAGGCAAAGACGGCGTGGTGCGTGGTCTCGACCGAGCCCCGGGTCAGGATCATCCGTGCCGTCCCCATCGTCAGGGGCGGCTCGTCGCCGTCGACGATCAGACGGGCTGCCTTGACCGGTTTGGTCGGGACTCCCAGCAACCGGGCTAATACATTCGTCGTCCCGACGGGGATGATGCCGAGGGCGGCATCGGTCTCGACCAGGCCTTGCGCAACATGGTGGACGATGCCATCCCCGCCCATCGCCACGACGACGCGGGCACCGTTCTCGACAGCCTGTGCCGTCTTTATCTCGGCGTCGGCCGGGGTCTCGGGCCAAACGGACTCGACTTCCGCGACCCGTCCAAGTGCCGACATCACTGTCCGATGGGCGCCGCCGGTGAATTGCGACGCCGAGGGATTGGCCACGACCACGATGCGGTCCATTGACGAGGGAGCCTACAACCGATGGTCTTGCGTTCGTTACCCTCCCGCACCGTGACGGACTCGAGACCGAGGTTTTCGCTGGTGTCGGGCGAGGGTGATGGGGCAATGCTGGGGCTTGCCGCCGGCGACACCGCCGGAGGGCTTTGGGAGTTGGGGTACAGCGCAATCACCGAGCAGGCGACCGTGATCGCCTATCAACTGATCGAGAGTGACACGCTGGATCTCGATGCTGTGGTCACCGCGCTGCGAGAGCTCGACGGGTCGGACGAGGAAGAGCCGGTTTATCGGGCCGAGAGCCCTCAATTCCGGGCATGGCTCGACCGGGCCGCCGCCGGACGGCCGGTGCCCGAGGAGGATCCGTCTCTGGATGCCGCGCCCCGAGCGGTCCCGCTCGGCGTCAAGCATCGGCGCCATCCGGATCGTCTCCGTGACCAGGCCCTCGCGCTGGGCAGGCTGTTCCACGACGATCCGCAGTCGATCTTGAGCGGTGTTGTGGCGGCCGGAGCCGCTGCAGCCTCCTGTTTCGGACAGTCGGGCCGCGATCTCATCACCGGAATCGTCGAGATAGCCGAGCCGGCTGCGGCCACCCTGGAGCCCGATCCTGTTTCGGGCGCAGAACCCGGTGACCTGGTCGAAGGATTGCGGCGGATTGCCGGCCACGTCGGTGTGATCGACGGAGACGAGGCGCTGGCAGTCATCGACGATCGAGGTGATCCTTCTCCTTGGGACCTGGTCAGGGCAGGTCTGCTCCTCTCGGCTCCGGTCGTGGACCGCTCGCATCTCCCGGTCGAGCAGGCGGCGAGGCTCGCTGGTAGCCCGCTGGCCGCCATGGTGGGCGGGATAGTCGGGGCCCGGGTGGGGATTCGTGCCTGGCCATGGGCGTTCGCCAACGACACGTGGTTCGCCGAGATCGGAAGGAGATTGGTGCGAGGGCCCAACGAGACCAGGGATCTGCCCATCCCCTACGCCGTGGAGCACCACCTCATATCAGGGGAACGTCAGGGGCTGTATTGACGATCGGCAGGTCGGCCGTGGTCCAATCCCGTTCCGTGTCGTCGACCCGTCGCAACACCCACCAGCCGATGCCGATGAAGACGATCAGGGCACCCATCGCGACGCGACGCCCGAGCCCGATCACGTCCACGATCAACGCCCATGTCAACGGTCCGAGAATGGTGGCGAATCGACCCACGGTTGCGTAAAGCCCATAGAACTCACCGAGGTGACGTGGTGGTGAGACCCGGGTCATGACCACGCGATCTGCGGTCCAGGTCGCCCCCAGAGCAATGCCTCCCAGCAGCCCGATCGCCCAGGCCAGGCCGGTCTCGCCGGTGACCGCGGCGGCGATTCCGGCGCCGATGGCTGCCATCCACAACACGAGCACGGCGCGCAGCACGCGGATCGGCCCGAATCTCTCCACCAAACCACCGGCTGCGAACGCACCGATGATGGCGGCTGCGATGGCGACACCGAGCAACCTGGTCGTGGACCGGGCGTCGAGTCCCAACTCCTGGATGACGAAAATGGTGAGAAAGCCGCCGATGAGGGTGTTGATGGCGTCGGTGTAGAGGAACCGCCCGACGAGGAATCGGACCACGCCGTCGTAGGTGCCGGCCAGCCGCCAAGAGGCAACCAACCTTCTCCCGATATCCCGTATGGCTGGCAGAGGTGAGTCGTCGTGACCGCCCCGTTCCTCGATGAAGAAGAACGCGGGTAGTGCGAGGACCAGGAAAGCCAGGGCGAGCATCAGGAACGTGGCGGCGTACGACCAGCCGAGCACGTCGAGTGTGATTACGCCGATACCGAGGCCGATGAACGAGCCGACATAGCCGACGCCGACCCCCAGCCCGGAGATGCGGCCCCGGTTGGCGGGTGTGCTGACATCGACGAGGAGGGCGTCGTAGACGACCGCGCCGACATTGAACGCGACGAGGGCCAGGCCAAGGAGGGCGAGCGAGAGGCTGGCAGGGCCCGACGCGAGCAGGGCGGTAGCGGCGACACAGACGATGGTTGTCAGCGCCAGGGTCGGCACCCTGGTGCCTCGAACGTCGCTCCTTGCCCCGGCCCACGGTGCCAGGAATATCACCAATGCCCCGGCACCGGCCTCGACCAGGGCGAGCGCACTGTCTGGCTCGCCGACAGAGATGAGCCACTCCGGGAAGTAGCGCCCGATGACACCCAGGGCGAAGATGGTGTTGGCCAGGTCGTACAAGACCCAGGACCAAACTGACAACCGGCCCGGGGCCTCCCCGCGACCGGTCATTTCAGCGGGTCATTTCAGCGGGTCATTTCAAAACGTGACGGCCACTGATATCAGCTCCTCACGCCCGAGCAACCCGGCGGCTGCCTGAAGCGCGCGGGACGACTCGGACAGCGGGAACTGATGGGAGACGAGATCATCGATTCGGGGATCGGTGTCGATCTGGCGAGATGCCCACTGGTACCCGACCGTCGAGGCCCCCATGGCGCCTCTGATCGTGAGTTGCTTGGCCACGAGAACGTCACTGATGAAATGGAAGGCCCGATTGCCCTTGGTGGAAGCCAATATGACCCGACCGCCGCTGCGCACCAGGTCGAGTGCGGTGAAGAGTGCCTCCGGGTCGTCGGAGGTGACGTCCACGACGATGTCCGGCCTCCGCCCGATCGCCTCGGCGATGGCGCCCCCCACGTCTTCCTTCTCAGCGTCAATGGCCAGGTCCGCACCGAGGCGCTTGGCCAGCTCGAGCCGGTCACGATCGTGGGACAGGCCGGTAACACCCACCCACCCCGCGCCGGCCGCCTTTGCGGCAATGAGGCAGGCCAGCCCTCGGGGGCCGGGGCCGAGGATGAGGACGTTCTCACCGTTCTGGAGATTGGGCAGCTCCACCGCCCAGGTATGGCCCGCTGCCAGAGGATGGACAAAGGTCCCGACTTCGGCGGGGACATCGTCGGTGAGGGGGTGCAGCCGGGCTGCCGGGTCGATATAGAGGAACTCGGCGAGACCACCCCAAAGGCCAGGAGGCTCGATCGAGGGGATGAAGCCATAGGAGTTGGAAGGTCGGCGGCGAACACAGGTCGCCAGGTTGAGCTTGCAACGATGGCACTCCCCGCAATGGATCCTGGGCTCGACGACGACCCGGGTCCCCACGGGGAACGGTATGGAAGGCCCACCCCGGGCGATCCTCCCTACGACCTCGTGCCCGGGTATCAACGGGTATACGACGTCCTTGGCCTCGCCCTTCCACACTTGCACGTCTGCCCCGGAGATCCCGGTGGCCTCGACTGCAAGCCATCCTCCGTCGAGGCCAGGTCTGGCCGGCAACTCGGTGAGCGAGAAGTGACGGGGCTCAACGAGCATCATGGCCCGCGCTGTCGTGCCTTCCATCGTCGGCGAGTGTAAACCCGGTTCAGATGACGCCTGTCAACCGGCCAGGAGAAGGCCGATGCGCTCCATACCTCTTTCGATCTCGGTCTCCCCGGTGGCATACGAGAGTCGCAGATACCCGGGCACCCCGAACGACTCGCCGGGGACCAACGCCACTCCTGCCTCTTCGAGGATGACCGTGGCCAGGTCAGAAGTGGAGTCCCACCGCCCCTCCATGGCTCCGGTCACGTCGGGGAAGACGTAGAACGCGCCCTGGGGCTCGACGCATCTGACACCCGGAATGTTGCTGACCAGCGAGAGCATCAGCTTGCGTCTGTTGTCGAACGCCTGACGCATCTCGTCCACCGTGTCCTGAGGTCCCCGGAGTGCCGCCAGGGCGGCGTGTTGGGCGACGTTGTCGACGTTGCCCGTGGCGTGGGACTGGTGGCTGTTGGCAGCATCGATGATGTCGGACGGGCCGACCATCCAGCCCACCCGCCAACCGGTCATGGAGTACGACTTGGCCACACCGTTGATGAGCACCCAGTTGTCGAAGCGAGGAGTCACCGCAGCTATGGAGGGCGCAACATCGGTGAAATAGGTGAGACGCTGGTAGATCTCGTCGGCGATCACCCAGATGTCATTGGCCTTGGCCCACTCACCAATGGCACGCGCTTCCTCCTGCGTGTACACAGCCCCGGTCGGGTTGGAAGGAGAGACGAACACGAGCAGCCTCGTTCGATCTGTCCGCGCCCGCTCGAGACTCTCGACGTCGACCTTGAACTCGTCCTCGATCCTCGTGGGCACCGAGACAGTGACCCCGCCGGCCAGGTCGATGCCTGCCGGGTAGGTGACCCAGTGGGGCGACGGGAGCAGGACCTCGTCGCCCGGGTCGAGAAGAGCCGCAAACGCCTGGAAGACAGCTTGCTTGGCCCCGTTGGTGACCATCACCTCTGACCAGTCGACCTCGACTCCGGAGTATCGGCCCACGTCCTCTGCAATGGCTTCCCGCAGCGGCCGAAGACCCGCTGAAGCCGTGTACTTGTGGTTCTCCGGGTCGTAACAAGCGCGCGCTGCGGCGGCCACGACGTGCTCGGGTGTGGCGAAATCGGGCTCACCCGCGCCGAAGCTGATCACGTCGAGGCCCTCGGCGCGCAGCTCCCTGGCTCGTGCGCTGATGCCGAGGGTGGCTGATGGGGGAATGCTGTTGAGACGGTCTGAGGCGCGTTTCATCGTTCAGTATCGGTCATGGGATCCTGGTCGGGCGTGTGGTTCCGTCAGCTGTCCAGCGCGTCCTTGACGTCGTCCACGGCACCTTCGACTGCATCGGCCGCGTTTCCTGCGGCGTCCTTGGCGGCGTCGGCCGCCTCGGCTGCCTTGTCCTGGGCACGATTGACTGAATCCGATCCCGAGTCCTTGAGGTTTTCGATGTTGTCTCCGGCCGTGTCGGCAGCGTCCTCGGCGAAGTCCTGGGTCTTGTCTACGTAGGGCTCGGCCTTGTCCACCAGCTCGGAGGCCTGATCCATGGTCTTGTCGGCGAGATCCGCGCCCTCTTCCTTGGCATTTCCGAACCATCCTTTGATGGTGTCCATAAGTCCCATCTCATGTCCCTTCTCGAGCCGGGCGCTGCCAATCGTAGGTGACGGGAGCGACGGCGCCGGTTCGACGGCCGGCTATCTGACGAAGGCAGGATTTGATGAGTCACCGTCGGCGAACCAGACCATCACATCGTTGTCACCAGGATGGAGCAGTTCGGGCGGGATCATCACCTCGTATCGGGCGGAGCGCCCATCGGGCTCGAACACACGGGTGGCAGCTCTCACAACGCCGTCGACCGACGCCACCAAGATCTCCTGACCGGTCGCTTCCCGATCGAGTGTCACGCTCCCGGAGATGAATACCGGGAGGACATCCGGGTCGGGTGGGACCTCGTCCAACAGATCCTGCTGTCGAACACTCACCATGACGTCCTCCCTGTCCTCGACATTGTTCGCATCGGACAGCGGGCGGCCAATCCACTCCTGCCAACCCGGCGGGACGAGTGACCATGGGTTCCCTCCGGGGAACCAGCTCTCTTTGAGGGCGGCGGCGGCGAGCTTCTCCTCACCGCCGATTCCGATCGAGACGGGGCCTTCCCGTCCCACCATCACCGATTCGGCCCGGGTGGCCCGTTCCGGGTCGAGCAGCGACATCCCCTCCATGCTCCACGGGACCTCGGTCCGGGTCACATCGCTGACCGTGGGGAGGATGTCGACAGTCTCGGCTCTCACGTCGTCGATCGTCCCTGGCTCGACTCCTGCTTGTCCGGAGGGGTATTTCACGAACATCGGGACTGCGGCAATGGTTCCGATAGTGTCCTCCGTGATCAACCGCTGGTTCTCCACTCCGGGGCCGATGGTGATCCCATGGTCGGCCACGACCATGACCAGGGCTTCGTCGTAGACGCCTTCTTCGCGCAGACGATCCATGACCGACCCGACGACGGTATCCGCATACTGGGACTGCAGGATGTGCCGCTGATAGCCCTGACCGACGAGCCACGTGTCGTTCGTCCAACCCATCCCTTCGGCTCCCGGTGAGCTGCCCGCACCCGTCCGGTGACCATCCGCAGTCACCTCCCACGGGTGGTGGGGGTAGAGGAAGTGGCCGAAGCGAAGGGCTGGCTCTGCCTCATCGAACTGGAAGGTGTCGAGGAGTCGATCCACCTCGAGTCTTCGATCGTCGTCGACGTTGGCAAGGAAGCGGTCGATGATGTCGAAGTCCGAGTTCTCACCGGTGGTGAAATTGCCCCACGTCTGGTCGATCGGCGGCAGCTCATCTGATACTTCGCGCGGTGTCGTGAGATGCCCGTACACCACGGCGATATCGACGCCGAGTCCTGTCCATCGCTCCAGCCATGGGGCGATCCGCCTGCTCGAGTTGCTGCATGCGAAGTCCGGGCAGAGGTTGGTGACGGTCTCCACCGCTGCGATGTCGTAGGCGTCCGAGAACAAGGTGAACAGGTTGAGTGGGTGGTCCGAGGAGGTTGGAATGCTCCCTTCGTCGGCTCCTACGCCGCTGAGAATGCTGGGCAGGGCCTCTTCGGTCTGCTGTCGCACCCCCACGGCGTTTCGGTACCAGATGCCATCACTGGCCAGTTCGGCGAGATTGGGGAAAAGGTCGCCCAGGAGGTTGCCCTGCGAATCGATCAACGTGGCCACCGGGAACTCGTCGAACACCAGCAGCACGACGGGCACCGGGTTCTGGACCTCACCGGTCTCGGGGAGGTCGCCGGATCGGGCCAGGGCCACATCGCCCGACGGGGTCATGAAGAGGAACCAGGCGGCAAAGATCGGTACGGCCCAGGCGGCGTAGACCGTCCCGGTCTGGATGACCGGGAAGGCGAGGAACGCACAGCCGAACACGATCCCGGAGACGGCCACCGCCGCACCGAAGAGAAGTGTGGAGGTGTCGCTTCCGAACAAGGCGACCCAGGCATTGGCGACGAAAAGGGAGAAGAGCACCCCGATGACGATGGCGTGCCCAATGCCTGCCGTCCGGGGACCGATCCAGCGGAGCGCGAGGACCGGGAGCGAGAGCAGCGCCGGCAATAGGAGCAGCAGGGCCGGGAACAGGATGACATCGATCGCGGTGAAGCCCCGGGCGATGAAGAACTCCGGATTTCTCCCGAGGAGGTCGAGGACGGGCTGAGCCAGGGCAAACGCACCCACCGCTGCCAAAGACAAAGGCACCATCAACCAGGGCGACGAGCCCAGCCGCCCCGGCTTCATCGCGGCTCGAGTGAGAAAAGAATCCTCGTACCCGAGGAGAGAGTGCTCTCTTCAACGGTGACGAATGACTCGTCGAGTAGCCCCCGGAACTCCGACTCCTCACCTCCGGGGTGAAGCTCGTGAGGAAGTTTGTTGCCGACGAGCTTGATCACCATCTCATCCGAAGGAGAGACGAACTCGACGACAACGGGGCAACGGAACGAGGCCAGCCACCGCACCACCTCGCGGGGAGGGATACTCGATCCGTAGATCAGATGATGGATCACCCCGTACGCGATGATCAGATCGGGACGGGCGCGCTCCATCAACGAGGCTCTCTCCTTCCCGGCCCAGCCCTGGGACGGTGATGGGTTGGCCAGCTCGGTGAGGGCGACGGCGATGCCGGTGCCGGCACTGCCCCGATACACCTCGTCGAGCACCGGCTCATAGCTGTCGATCGCGATCGCCAATGCCCCGTTTTCGGCGGCGATGCGGGAGAAATGGCCATCGTTGGCCCCCAGGTCGACCACCCGCCGCGGAACGAATCTCTTCAGCGCCGAATCGAGGAATTCGCCCTTCGAAGTCCGGTCGCGGGTGACGTGGCTGCACTCGACGTAGTTGGACCATCCCTGCTCACCGTCGTCCCATTGAAGGGAGCCGACCAGTGTTTGCAGCTTCCTGACATTGGCCAGGATCAGATCAGCGCTGAAGCCGGCTTCGCTCAACTCCTGACGCATGGCGCGATCGGCCATCCGGGACTCCATGCGGGCCTGTAGCCGTACATGGAGCAGGGCACTGGTGTTGAAGCGCTTCCTCCCCGCCAGGAGCTTCGACATCTGGTCGGGTGTGAGTCCCTCCAGGTCCCCGCGTAGCCAGGGCTGGAAGGGGACGCCCACCCAAGCCCGGAGCAAAAGCGGGAATAAGAACTGACGGGTGAATTGTCGATAGCCGATCCAGGGCTCGCCTTTGCGATAAGGCTCGAACGACCCGATATCGATGAACATCGGCCGCCCATCGACGAACTGGATGTTGTACGGCGTGGCGTCCTTGATCGTGAGTCCCGCCGATAGCGCCCCCTCGAGCAGGCTGAGCTGGAGCAAGGCGGCATCCCGGAGCATCGAGAAGGTCCACTCGTAGGGGTAGGTGATCAGATCGAGTCGTGGGTGCCTCAATGCACCAGCGCTGCCCTCAGGTGGATCGATCTCCACCGAATGGATGAGCAGGCTGTCGTCCACCGCCTTGCGGAAGAATTCCGTCGCGGACAGCGCGCGCCACCCTTCGAGCCCTCGCTCGTCGAGTAGACGCATCACCTTGTCGCCGTCGATGACGACGCGGGAGGCCGGGTCTCGGAACGACCCGGGGTCGGGCGTGCTCATGAAGGGATGTCAGGACTCGGCGGGAAGCGCCGCGTCTCCAGCGTTCTCCTCGTCACCTTCATGCTCGGAATCAGGATCGACCTTGCCGAGGCCGCGTCTGGCGCGGTAGGCCTTGTAGGCGACACCGATGCCGGTGAGGCCCCCGATGACGGCCTGCAGGATCAGGCTGCCTGAGCCCGGGTCCAGATAACCAAAGATCATTCTTCAACTCCTATGAGGGCACAGGTTGCCTGTGCCGGGCCATTGTTATCCAGATCGGGAATCAAGCAAACCAATCTGACATGTCGGGTTGACCCGGTTGCGGTGACCCGTTCGAATCATGGACCGTAACGATGTCGCTCTAAAACCGTGCCCGAATCGTCGAGCAGCAGGATCATGTCTCCGCTGTTGTTCCACACCGAGCTGCCGCCCGGGTCCCAACACTCGTCTGCGCTCGTCACGGTCAGGCCTCGGCCCGGTGAGATCGTGGTGCCCGAAGGGAGGTGGCACCGATGTTGCGACGACTCGTCACGGATCGTCCAGCCGCCCACATCGACGGTCTCGACGCTTGTGAGCGAAACCCACTCCTCGTCGAGGACCTCCTCATCCGGCCCGGACGGGTCGAATTCGGACCCACGGGCATCGACGACCACTTCAGGGAGCGGACCAGCCGAGCCGCATACGGAGTGGGACCACAGACCCAGTCCCGCCTCGAAGGCGGTGTCCTCGGCTGCGAGGAGCATTTCACCATGGGGATCGCCGTCCTGCGATGGAGTGGTGGCGATGGCGAAACCGCCACTCACCAGGTCCTGGTTCACGAGCAGGCCATCTAGCCAGACATAGGCCAGGGTGCGGTCGAACTGGTCGGTCGAGATCACTTCTAGGGCGACCGATTCGCCGTCGATCAGCCCGGCGAGATGATTCGTCGAATCGTGGTAGTGGCACTCGACCTGCTCGGGGGCGTTGACACCCATCAGCCTCACTTCGATGTCGGAGTCTTCGGTGGCAACCACGGCAGAATCTCCGTCATTCACCCGTATGACGCGCCCAGGAACGAGGTCTTCGGGCGATTCCGCGTTCCCGCTTCCTTGTCCAGGCGACCAGCAGGCACAGAGGAGGATGACCAGGGCCAGAGCCCCGGCGGGCATGCTCACACGTCCCGCAACCTCCGCAGCTCATCTCTCTCCTCGCGCCGCCGACGCCGTCGCTTGCGATAGCTGACACCTATCAGCTCGGTCAGCAGGATCACGACACCGACCGTGATCAGGATCACGATGGCCAGCGGGTGCTCTCCCTCCATCCAGAGGAACCTGACCGGTACCGGGTCCGTGTTCTGGACCGCGAAGACGATGACCAGGGCGATCCCGGCGAACGCGAAGATGGCCCCCCACGCGATCCCAGTGGCTCCCGAACGACGGGCCGGCGTCTCGCGCTCGTCGGGCTCGGCAGGAAGGTCTCGCTCAACTTCCAACGGGTCCTGATGCTCGTCGGTCATCGAGTCGATCTTATGTGATGACCGCCGGGGTACGTAGTGCCGCCCGGTTGCGTCGACCCTCGTCGATATCGACCGACCTGAACAGGATGCCGCCCGCGATGAAGAATACGGCAATCGAGAGGATGGCCAGTCGGGCCGAGCCGGTCACCTGGCGGACGAAGGCGAACATCCAGGGCCCCCAGATCGCGCTGAACTTGGAGAACACCGAGTAGAAGCCATAGAACTCCGCCGATTGATCCTCGGGGATCATCGATCCGTAGAGACTCCTCGACAACGCCTGCGTGCCGCCGAGGACGAAGCCGATGACTGCGGCGAGGGCCAGGAATGGCACCGCCCCGCCGGGCGGGAGAAAGAATGCGGCAAGGGTCACCGCCGACCAGACAGCGATGCTGGCCAGAAGTGCGGGCTTGGTGCCGACTCTGTCGGCGAGACGCCCGAAGCCCATCGCGCCGAAGTAGGCGATGAACTGCACGAGGAGCACTCCGACGATCACGATCGTGATGTCGAGGTCCAATGTCTCGGTGGCGTAGATCGCCGCAAGAGCGATCGTGGTTTGCACCCCGTCGTTGAACAGCATGAAGGCGATGATGAACACGAGCAGCGGCCGGTTGCGGACCACCTTCTTCAGGGTGGCAAACGTACGGCTGAACCCGAACCGGGTGTACGCCCCCCAGGTTGGAGTGACACCGCCGGGTAGCTCTTGGGCGTTGCCTACCCGGGGCAAGCGCCTGAAGGCCATCGCTCCGAATCCCAGCCACCAAAGCCCGGCCGATCCGATGGCGATCCTCGTGGCCAGGGCGGTGTCGATGGGAATGAGGCCATCACTGAGCTCGATCAGCGCCAGGGAGAGGAGGAGATGGAGCCCACCACCGAGATATCCCCAAGCGAAGCCCCTGGAGCTGACCATATCAATGGTGTCGTCGGTGGTGAGGTCGGGGAGAAAGGCGTCATAGAAGACGTTGGCGCCGACGAATCCGAGGTGAGCCAGGAGGAAGATACCGAGTGTGAGCAGCACGTCTCCGGTAGCGGCGAAGAAGAGAAGTGAGGTGAAGATGGCCCCCCAAGTGGCGAATACCACGAGAAAGCGCCTTTTCGATCCCGAGAAATCGGCGATGGCCCCGAGCACCGGCGTCGCCAGGAACATGATCAGCGGCCCCGCACCGACGGCGAGAGCCCAAAGATCCTGACCGGTCCAGTTGCGACCGACGAGGTCGAAGCCGGCGTCGCCCACGACCTCGGCGGCGAAGTAGGCCGGGAGCACGGCGGCCAGAATCGTGGTGGCATAGGCCGAGTTGGCCCAGTCATATGTGATCCAGGCACGGATGCTGCCCGGATCGTTGTGGTGCTCGGCGGCCACGATTGGCGGAACTTATACCTAGCGTGTCCGGCATGCGCCGCCTTCTCATCCCTGTTCTATGCCTCGTGGCCGCATGCACTGCAGAGCCCGAGCAGGAGCCCACCACTTCGACCATCCCAGCGATCACCACGTCATCGATGAGCGCCGAAACAACCGTTCCCGAGATCACGTCCACGTCCGCTCCGGCCGAAGGCACGACCAGTGCGGCTGCCACCACCTCGACCCTCGCCCTGGACGAGACGGTCCTCGCCTATCAGCCTGAGGCAGACCTCAACTTTCCCGTTCAGCTCACCGCCCGGGCCGGAGAGGCCCACTCCTACGTCGTGACCAAGGACGGGCGCATATGGCTCCACGACGGGAGCGCCATCGTAGAGGCGCCCGTGCTCGACATTCTGGAGAGGGTTCGCAATGACGGGGAGCAGGGGCTGCTCTCGATGGCACTTCACCCAACGGATCCGGCACGCTTCTACCTCCACTATTCGGATACCTCGGGAGACACCGTTGTATCCGAGTTCACTTTCTCCAGCCCGGAACAGGCCGACCCGGCAAGCGAACGTGTGCTGTTGGAGGTCGACCAGCCCGCAGGCAATCACAATGGTGGGATGATCCAGTTCGCCCCCGATGGCGCCCTCATCCTCGGGCTCGGCGATGGGGGCGGGGCGGGGGACGGTTTCCAAAACGGCCAGAACCCGGACACGCTCCTCGGCGGGTTGGTGAGCATCGACGTCGAGGGTGCCGAGCCAAATCCGACCAAATACGCGATGGGGCTGCGCAACCCGTGGCGCTTCTGGATCGACGGGGAAACCATCTACATCGCCGATGTCGGCCAGAACGCGTATGAGGAGGTCTCTGTCGTCCCCCTTCAGCCCGACCACAACTTCGGATGGCCCATTCTCGAGGGCCTCAATTGCTTCAGCACGTCTGACTGTGACGGGTCCGGGACGGTGACTCCCGTCCTCGAGGTCGAGCACGGCGACGCCGGCACCTGCTCCATCACGGGTGGGCCTGTCTACGGGGGAGCGTCGCTTCCCCAGTTGGCCGGTCACTACTTCTACTCCGACTATTGCGGCGGGTATCTGCGCAGCTTTCTCTTCGCAGATGGTGCTGCCACCGAGCTTCGGGACTGGACCGAGCAGGTCGGAGTCCCCGGGCAGGTGACTGGTTTTGGCGTCGACGGGGCGGGCGAGGTGTATGTCACCACAACCAACCAACTGTTGAAGGTGGTTGCCGGCGGCTGACCGGGGGCAGATATTCTCGGCTCGATGTCGACACTGTTCACCCGCATCATCGATGGAGAGATACCCGGCACATTCGTGTGGCGGGATGATCTATCTGTTGCCTTTCTCTCCATCAACCCCTTGCGGCGGGGGCACACCCTCGTGGTGCCGAGGCAGGAGATCGACCATTGGATCGATTGCCCGCCGGAATTGTCGAATCACCTGTTCACCGTCGCCGGTCACGTCGGCATGGCGCTCCAGAACGTCTTTCAGCCAACGCGGGTCGGTCTGATGATCGCCGGTCTGGAGGTTCCGCACATGCACATCCACGTCGTCCCGATCGATGGTATGCACGATTTGGATTTCTCCAATGCGGCTTCCTCGGTCGAGCGTGAGGACCTCGACGACGCCGCCGGGGTGATTCGTAATGAGCTGGCTGCAATGGGTCTGCCCGGGGCCAGCAGCTAGGTGGAGGTAATCCTCGGGGGGATCAGCTCCCTTCTCTACGGAGTCGCCGATTTCCTGGGCGGAGAGGGAGCCAAGCGCGCTCCGGCCGCGGCGATCGTCCTCTGGGCGGGAGTGATCAGCTTCCCGATGATCCTTGTCGTCGCTCTGGTCGTAGGTGGCGATGCCGGGCCTGCCGACCTCCTGCTCGGCGCAGCAGCCGGCATCGCAGGCGCCGTGGGTCTCGTGTCCCTGTTCGCGGGGCTCAGTCGGGGCAACGCCGCCGCCGTCGCCCCAACAGCGGCCGCCGTGGCCGCGGTGCTACCGGTGATCGTGGCGGTCGTCCGTGGCGAGCGACCCAGCACCCTTGCTTGGGTCGGTGTGGCCGTGGCGGTCCCGGCGATCGTTCTCAGCTCATGGGTGGCGGACCCGGGCGACACACCACGTGGTCGATTCGGATATGGGCTGGCCGCCGGGCTCGGGTTCGGTGGCTTCACCTCGATCATCGGGTTCACCGATCCCGAGTCGAATCTGCTCCCGCTCATCACGTCTCGGGCAGCCACCATGCTGGCGGTTCTGGCGCTGACAGGCCTTGGCGTCTGGAAGCTCGTCGGATTTGGCTCGGTGCCCCGGCGGGTGGTCTTGGGGAATGCTGTCCTCGACGTGAGCGGCAACGTCGCTCTCCTGCTCGCGGTGCGGGCCGGCTCTCTCGCGTTGGCCGCAGTCGCCGCTTCCTTCTACCCGGCCGTCACCGTGCTGCTTGCCCGGCTGGTGAATGCCGAGCACCTCCGGTCACGGCAGATCGTCGGCCTCGTCCTCACAATCGTGGCCATGGCAGCCATCGCTGTGGGCTGAGCACGATCAGCCTCGGACCACCAGCCAGGTTCCCCCGATGACGAGCGCCATGCCGACAATCCGCATCGCGTCCAAAGAGCGCCCGTCCCCAAACCAGCCGAAATGCTCGATCAGGGCACCGAGGATGAGTGTGGCCGCAGTAAACAAAGTCAGTCCGGCTCCCAGCCCCAGATTGGCCACACTGACTCCCAACGAGGCCACGACTACGAGCCCCATGAGCCCGGCCCCGTACACCCACCACGGCAGTTCCCTCAACTCCGATAGCCGGTTCCCTTGAAAAACCACCATCAGGATGGCCACGGCCAACCCTCCTCCGGCATAGGTGACGAAGGTCGAGGCGAGCGTTCCCACTCTCTCCTCCATCACACCGAGGAATTGTGACTGGAGGGCCCCGGCCAAGCCTCCGAGGACTGCAATCAGCACCACGACTACGAGTGTCATCTCACCCGCCAGGATGGTCGCTTCGGGCCCGGTGGAAGCGGATCTGCCCGAACCTACGATGGGGCCATAGCCGAGTCACCCGTCCGAGCACGGCCGTTCCGCCCCGCCATCGCCACACTTCTCTTCCTGAAGCTGGTGGCCAACATCGGCTTCCGCTTCGTCTATCCCTTCTTGCCCGCCATCGCCCGAGGGCTGGGAATCGACCTGACGCAGGCCGGTGCGCTTGTATCGGTTCGTTGGGCCGGTGCCCTCACCACGCCCGCCTTCATGTCGTTTTCCGGAACTCGAGGGCGAAGTCGTCGTCTTCTAGTCGCAGGACTGGCACTTTTCTCGATCGGCTCGATCGTCACCGCATGGACCGGGGTGTTTGTCGGAGCGGTGATCGGCTTTGCCTTGGTCGGCCTGGCCAAACCGATGATCGATGTCAGCTCCCAGGTGTATGTCTCCGAACGGGTCGCCTACGGAGAGCGAGCGCGGTATCTCGGGATCCTGGAGATCGCTTGGGCCGGGGGGCTGTTGATCGGCGCCCCGCTGGCCGGATGGCTCATCGAGAACTGGAGTTGGGAGGCCCCGTTTTGGGTGGTCGGCTCCGTCGGGCTTCTCGGCATCGGGCTGGCCCTGTTCTTCCTGGACCGGAGGGACGACTCCGTCTCCGGGGTCATGGCGGCGGACAGCCCGGGTCGTCAGGTGGCGCTGGTCCTGGTGACTGTGGCGCTGTTCGGTTTCACCCATGAGTCGCTACTGGTCGTCCTCGGCGGGTGGCTCGAAGGCAGCTTCGGGTTGAGTCTGATCGCACTCGGTGGCGTCGGCACGCTCGTCGGGGTTTCTGAGCTGGCCGGAGAGGTGTCGATGGCCGCCTTCACCGATCGCATCGGGAAACGGAACTCTCTGGCCCTGGGGTTGGCAGTCGCCGCGGTAGCCCTTCTGGTGCTCTCGGTCGTCTCCGAGCAGCTACTGGCGGCGATGGCGGTCCTCGTCGTCGTCAGTGTCGCCATCGAGTTCGGGATCATCTCCGCCATCCCTTTGACCACCGAGCTTCGGCCGCGGGCGCGGGCCCGCCTCCTCTCTCTCCTCATTGTCGCGAGCGGGCTGGGGCGCATCGCCGGGGACCTCGTCGCCCCGCGTGTGTTCGCAGCCGGCGGTATGCGGTCGGTCACGTTGATGGCGGCCGTAGTGGCCCTGGCCGCCTTGATCGTGGTTCTCACCGGTGTGCGAGAGGTCACGGCCGGTTCCAGGGATCAGGAGGATCCAGCGATCACCTCGTAGCGTCGAATCGTGGATTCGAGATATGCGATGGCGGCGTCGAACCCCTCCCTGGCCTGATTGGTCGTGTAGGACAGCACCCGGGTCAGCCAGAGGCGAAAGGCCAGCGACTCCCATGCCGGGTCGCCGATAGCGAAGCTATCCATCAAGAAACCGTGCGCCATGTGCCATCGGTCGGCGTCCATCAGCTCGAATCTCGGCCGGACCGGATCGTCGAGGAGGAGACCGGAGAGGTCCGTGGGCAGGCTCTCGGCGAGATGGACCTCGTCGGGGCTCCATTCCGCGTCGAGGAGGCGGACGGTGCCTTGCAGGTCATATGCCGTGATCTGTTTCAGATCCTCCGGGACCGGGGCGGGTGGGTCGGTGGCATGTCTGGCGCCAGGCCCGGGGCCGGGCCGGCCCGACAGTGATGCGGCCGCATCCAGGCACTCGATCAGCATCTCCCGTAACTCGTCGAGCGACCCGTAGAGGGCGTGTCGTTTCCCGTCGGCAACGTGGTGCTCGTAGAAGCCGATGTCCATCACCGAGGTGGCGTAGGTCAAAACCGTGTCGATCCCCCAGTCGGAACGACTTCGCACCAGATCCGAGGCGGCCAGGGTCTCAACGGCTGGCAGGGTGAGCAGGACCTCACCTCCGAGCGGCTGGTCGAGCCTGGGGAGGAAGGTCCCGGGGAACAGGCGGGCCAGGGCCGGTCTGGTGATCATCCACGTGATCATCGCGTCGGTCGCTGCCCTGGGGAACCGGTGTCTCACCACGCCGAAGCCCCTGTCGGCCGCAGCCTCGGCCCCGTCGATCCAAGACGCGTCGAAGTTGGTGATGTCGGCGTCGTAGAAATGGACCCGATGCCGCCCCTGCCCGGCGGCGAGGGCCAGGGCAGTGTTCATCGCGTCGCCCTTGCCCGATCGGTGAGTGCCCACACGCTCCTGAATGATCACCTCAACTGGCTTGGCATGGGCGCCGGACACTTCTTTCGCCATCGCTCGAACTGACGCCTCCGCGCCGCCTATCTCCGGCGCCACGGCCCATACCTCGTCGATCGCCGGGTGAGCCGCTGCCGTGGCGAGATTGGAGACGACCAGGGAGGGCTCCTCCGATTTGAAGGGAAACACCGCCAGGCTCACGCAGCGAGCCTACGTGGCCCTCAATCCGTCCCTCCCCGGGTCTACGCTCGCCCGGATGGAGGAGATGGTCGGTCGCGTGCTGGGGACTGTCGACGCCACACCGCTCGAATTCTGGGTCGGCGTAGCCGAAGGCGAATACTTGGAGCTGGACGATGTCGTCGCCCTCGAGCGCGTCCTTCCGACAGGTGAGTTGGTCAAGATCTTCGGGACCATCAGCCAGGTGCGGGCCCGCCACGAGGGCGCCCGATTCGACTCCGACGTCTTCCTCATCGAGGACGGGGTTCTGCCGGCCGAGGTCATGGAGGCGGCACAAGTGACTGCGACCCGGGTCGAGCCCGAGATCTTCGTCCCACCCCGTCCCGGACAACCAGTGCGCAGGGCCCACGGGAAGGAGCGCGACCAGGCCTTGTTCTTCGATCGGATGGATCGCAGGTTCCCGGTCGGCGCTTCGCGTAGCGGCGAGCCCCTCTATGCAAACTTCGAGTTCATCAACGGGCAGCGGGGCGCCCACGTCAACATCTCCGGGATATCAGGTGTCGCTACGAAGACCAGCTACGCCACCTTTCTCCTCCACTCTCTGTTCACGTCAGGGGTACTCGGAGCGGCCGTCGTCAACACCCGGGCGCTCATCTTCAACGTGAAGGGCGAAGACCTCCTTCATCTCGACCGGCGGAACACCAGCCTCGACGAAGACGCCGAGCGTCTCTATCGGGCGCTGGAGCTACCGGCCCAGCCGTTCGGCTCGGTCGGTCTGTTCGCTCCGCCGCGGCCCGGGTCCGATCGGGCGGTGGCCGATGTGAGCAGCCGCTCCGACCTGACGTCGTTCTTCTGGACGCTGGCCGAGTTCTGCCACGAAGACTTGATGGTCTTCCTCTTCGCCGACGCAGAGGATGAGCGTGCGCAGTACACGATGGTCGTCTACAACGTCATGGCTCAGCTCCGACATGCCGACCCGGCGGACGGGGGGTCGGTCCGCATCGAAGGGGACACGGTGCGGACCTTCCGGGACCTGGTCGATCTGGTGACCCGGAAGGTCCAGGAGGAGGAAACCCGGAACGATTGGGCCGGCCCCCATATCGGGGCCGGGACCGTCAACGCCTTCGTGCGAAGACTTCAGGGATCCGTCCGGCATGTCGAACGGCTGATACGAGGCGACATCGCCAACCCGGATCGGCACCGGATCGAGGTTCAGGGCCACCAGATCACCGTGGTGGACCTTCACAACCTCAACGATCGGGCAAAACGGTTCGTGGTCGGTGTGGCAGTGCGCCGGGCCCTCGAGGACAAGGAGAAAGCGGGCCAATCCGACGAGCTGCTCTTCCTGGTCCTCGACGAGTTGAACAAGTACGCCCCGAGAGAGGGAGCCAGCCCGATAAAGGAAGTGCTTCTAGACGTGGCCGAACGGGGCCGCTCACTGGGCGTGATCCTGATCGGCGCCCAGCAGACCGCATCGGAGGTGGAGAGGCGGATCATCGCCAACTCCTCGATTCGGGTGGTGGGCAGACTCGACTCGGCCGAAGCGTCCCGGGAGGAGTACGGCTTTCTCCCCGCCGCACAGAGACAGCGCGCCACCATCCTGAAGCCGGGGACCATGCTCCTGGCGCAACCGGAGATCCCGGTCCCACTCGTCCTCGAATTCCCCTTCCCGGCCTGGGCTACCCGCGCTTCCGAGGCAGGGAGGGCACCTGGCGAGATCGATGGCCCGGCCGACCCCTTCGAAGACCTCTAGGAGCCTCCCAGGAACTGTCCCTGCCCCGACCTACGATCGGGAGCGATGACCTGCTCGGTCCCACCATGAGATTGCTCCACACCTCTGATTGGCATGTAGGGAGGAAGATTCGTGGTCGCTCCAGGGCTGATGAGCATCGGGCGGTCCTGTCCGAGATCGTCGAAATCGCTCGGGACCGGCGTGTCGACATCACTCTGGTCGCCGGTGACCTCTTCGATATCTCCTCACCCTTACCTGAGGACGAATCGATCGTCTATCGAGCACTGCTCGGCCTCGCCGAGGTCGGCCCTGTCATTGTGGTGGGGGGCAACCACGACAGCGCTGCCCGGCTGGAAGCGGTGAAACCGCTCCTCGATCTGGGTCGAATCACGGTCGTCGCTCGTCCCACGCGGCCTCTCGATGGTGGGGTGGCGCTCTTCGAGTCTCTCGGCCTCAAGGTGGCTTGCCTCCCATTCGTCTCTCAGCGCGGCATCATCAAGGCGGCGGAGATCATGGATCTCGACCCCGATCAACACTCCCAGGGATACGAAGAGCGGCTGAGACGGATCATCGGCGGTCTGACCGAAGGCATGGGCACGGACACTGTCAACGTGCTCACCGGGCATCTCACCGTGTATGGGGCGGAGAGTGGCGGCGGCGAGCGTGAAGCCCACATCTTTGGCTATGCCATCCCCCCTCAGGCCTTTCCGGGAAGCCTCTCGTATGTCGCGCTGGGACACCTCCACCGTCAGCAGAGGATTCCCGCCTCCGCCCCTGTTTGGTACAGCGGGTCACCGATGCAGCTCGACTTCGGTGAGGTCAGTGACGAGAAGGGCGTCCTCGTCGTGGAGGCCGAGCCGGGAAAGCCGGCATCGGTGGATCAAATCCCGCTGGAGGGCGGTATCGGGCTCGTGCAGATACGGGGCACCCTCGAGCAGGTGCTCAGCCGAGCTGCCGAGGTGGAAGGGTCCTATGTGAAGGTGTTGCTCGACGAGCAGGCCAGAGCAGGTCTCAACGAGGAAGTCAGAGATGCGATCCCGGGGGCGGTCGACGTGATCATCGCCCAGCCAGAGGACCAGGCGCCCCGGGAACGTATCGAACGGGTGGGCCGGTCTCCGGCGGCGCTGCTGGAGGCCTATCTCAGCTCGAAGGGGGTCGACGATCCCGCTGTTGTGGAGCTGTTCCGGGAGCTCGAGGAGGAGGTTCTCGCCAGGTGAGACCGCAGCGCCTGGTGATGGAGGGATTCCTCGCCTACCGGCGCAGGACCGAGATCGACTTCACCGATGCAGACCTCTTCGTGCTGTCAGGCCCGACGGGATCGGGCAAATCGAGCGTCATCGACGGGATGACGTTTGCTCTCTATGGGGCCATCCCCCGCGTAGGCAAGGGCTCGGTGGCGCCCCTCATCTCGGCTCAGGCAGACACTTGCCGGGTCGAGTTCGAGTTCTCGGTCGGTGAGGAGACCTACAAAGCCGTCCGGCTCATGGTGCGGCAGGGATTGGGGGCATCCACTACCGAGGCCCGCCTGCTCCGTGGTGAGGGCCAGGAGGTGCTGGCGGGGACGGCTGACGAGGTGACCAATGCGGTGACCGACCTGCTCGGTCTGCGGTACGAGCATTTCATCAAAGCGGTCGTCCTACCCCAGGGTGCGTTTGCCGACTTTCTCACTGACAAGCCGAGCGATCGTCAGGCCCTTCTCGGTGCCTTGCTCGAGATGGGTTTGTACGAGCAAGTCATGCAGCTCGCCAATCAGCGAGCCAAGCTGGCCGAGGCGAGGGCAAAGTCGGTGAATGACAGCCTGGCCAAGCTCGAAATCGCAACTCCGGAGCAGATCGAGGAAGCGCGGCAACTTCTGGGAGACCTGACACGAGCCAGAGTCGAGCTCCCGGCCCGTCTCGAAGAGATCGGCCGGCTTGCGGCCATGTTGGGCGAGGCGAGGTCGACACATGCGTCAGCGGCGGAGAGTCTCACCCGGCTCCGGGCCATCGAAGTGCCCGACGATCTGGACACTCTCGACACGGATATGGCGGCCGCCGCCAAGCATCTCGAAACGCTCGAGAAGGAACTGGCCGGAGCTGTCGAGACGGCCAAGGCGATCGATGCGGACATGGCGGGGCGCCCCGAGCTGGCCAGTCTCGAGTCGGCGAGGACCGACCGGCTCCTGCACCGGGATCTCGCCGACCGCAGGTTGGAGCTCAGTCTCGAATCTCTCACCACGGCCGTGAGCGAGATAACCGCCGATCGCGATGAGAAGCGTCGCTCGCTGGACGTGCTCCGTGTCGAGCACGCCGCTCATGACATTCGTCGGGGGCTCGCCACTGGTGACACCTGTCCCGTGTGCCGGTCGGTGGTTGCTCCGATGACTGAAGAGATCGACGGGCCGGACATCTCGCTCGACGATCTCACCAGCGAGTTGCGAGAGCTCGAGGAGCGGGCAGATCGCGCTCGGGACGGCCTCAAGGAGGCAGAGGGGCAGGCAAAGCAGATTGATCGTCAGCTCGACGAAGTCAGTGGGCGTCTGGAGGGAAAGCAGGACCTCGACGCCCTCGAGGAGGCGATCACCACTGTCCGGGCTTTGGTCGAATCCCGGCAAGCCGGCGAGAAGGCGGTGACGCAGGCCGCCCTCGCCGTCGATCAGGCACGTCTCGCCGTTGCTGATCTCAAGACACGCGGCTCAGGTCTGCGCGAGGCCCTTCTCGCCGTCAGGGATCAGATTGCGGACGAGAAGCCACCACTCCCCGATGACGACGCCATCGAAGCCTGGCGGCTTTTCGAGACATGGCTGGGGGAGAGGACCGCAGCTCGCGTGGAGGAATTGGGCGATCTCGAAAAGGCAGTCGAGTCGGCTGCCGAAGGCTTGGCGAAAGTGCAGCAGGAGCAGCGCTCCTGGCTCGAACTGCTCGGAATCCCTTCCACTGAGTCACCTGATCGCGACCTTGCCTTGGCGGAGGAGCGACGGCGGGCCGAGATCGAAGAGATGGAGAAGACGATCGCTCACGCCACTGAGCTGAACGAGGAACTGGGTGTCGAGATGGGCCATGCTCGTGTCGCGTCCTCCCTCGGCAACCACCTCAAGGCCAACAACTTCGAGGCCTGGCTCCTCGAGGAGGCGATGGATGTTCTGATCGATGGCGCCAACCGTCTTCTCGACGAGCTCTCAGGTGGCAGCTACTCGCTGAGGGTCAAGAAGAGTCAGTTCGAAGTCGTCGACCATCGCAATGCCCGGCTCACTCGAACCACACGGACCCTCTCCGGTGGCGAGACATTTCTGGTCGCCCTCTCCCTCGCCCTCACCATGGCTGAGCAGTTGGCCGAACTGACCGGGATGTCCTCCCGCCTCGAGTCCGTGTTCCTCGACGAGGGATTCGGCTCCCTCGACCAGGAATCTCTCGACGTTGTTGCATCCGTGCTCGACGAGCTGGTCGGTCGGGGCCGCACCGTCGGCATCGTCACCCACGTGCGTGAGCTCGCCGAGCGGATGCCAGTCCGCTTCGAGGTCACCAAGGGCCCTGAGACTTCATCGATAGTGAGGGTGGGGGAATGAGAGTCCCCCCTCCCCGGCTGCGCCGGTACTCCCCCCTGCGAGGGGAGACCAGAAGATGAGGTTCACGGTCGAAGCATGGGACCCCGACTACGGAGCGCCGTCGGAGGCGGATCTCGTCGATGCGACGGAGAACGTCGATACCTCCGTCGAGCTTCCCCCTGAGCAGTGGCGCCCGATGCCACCCGAAGGCGACCCTGCGCCGGACATCCTCTTCGTCGACGGTGTTCGCCGGGTCGATGCCAATCTCTGGATCGACCGCGATGGCCGTTTCCCGGGTTTTGGCCTGGCCGCCACCTTCGCTGCCGGGGCCGTTCGCTGCAACAGCATTGCCCGTGTGGTGGCCGCCGAGGTGCGACGCGGGGTCTTCACCGGCGCCGATGCCGACTCCGTTGAGACGGCGGTGGGGACCTACGAGATCATGAGCACGAAGGGATCGACTCCTGAGGAGCTGTGGCTGGGGATCCAGGAGAGGATGGGTGACCTCGAGGGCGTGGTCGCCGAAGCAAACGCAGACGTGGCTCTCGTCGTAGTCGACGGCCCGCTCTCACATCGCCGGCATGTCGAAGGGGCGGTGGGCTATGTGAAGACCCAGCACGTCCAATACCTGCCCGAAGATCTGAGGGGCACCCTGGGGAGCCTGCCGGTCGGATGCCGCACACCGCTATTCCTGACCACGACATCATGGAGCAGGTTCTCGTGGTACCTGAGACTGGCCAACGGGACCGGGCCTGCCGGAGGGCTGGTTCGATGTGAGGTCAAGGCCGACATGACCGTGGCCGACGCCGCACGTCGGGCCAACATGGTGAGCGCCTCGCTGCCCCGCTATGCGTCAGCCCGGCACAAAGACCCCCGGGCTCCCCAGAACCTCTATCCGATCGGTGGCCTGGAACGTGAGCTGCGCCGCAGACTCGGCGATCGTGACCTGGCGATGAGGGCGTTGAGGCGGGCGGCCGCCTGACCATGTCCTCCCCAGCAGGGGAGGTGGCCGGTCAGGGCCGGAGGGGGAGATTCTGTCCTCCCCAGCAGGGGAGGTGGCCCGTCAGGGCCGGAGGGGGACATTCAGGCCGCGTCGTCGTCCTCGACATCGGGTGCAGCCGGCGTTGCCAGGGTTGCGGCCGGGGTCTCCCTTCTCGAAGCAAGGAATGCTCCGGCGATGACGAGGAGCGATCCGACTATGGCAACAGGCGCCACTATCTCATCGCGGAACACGACTCCGAGGATCAGGGCCACCACCGGGATCAGGTAGGTGATGAAGCTGGCCCGGGTCGGGCCGACACTGCCTGCCAGTCCTCCCATGATGATGTAGGCGAGACCGGTCCCGAGAAGGCCAAGGGCCATCAGGGCGGCGAGGGAACCCCAGGCGAAGGTGGACCGGGTGAGGCCGTACAGGCCGTACGGGGCGACGAGCACTGCGGCCACCCAGAGCATCCGTGCCATGACCGGGATCGACCCGTAGGCCTGTTGCAGGGGTGTGACGATGTTGGTAGCGAATCCGTAACAGATGCAGGCCACCAGCACGAGGCCCACGCCAAGGGCAGCAGTGTTGCCCGATTCTGCCGACGGGAGGGCGATGGCCAAAATGCCGATGAAGCCGACGATCAGGCCTGCGATCTGGAGACGCCCAGGGAGCTGTCGGAGCAGGACCGAAGCGATGATTGCGGTGAAGATCGGCACCGCGCCATTGAGCATCCCGGCGACTGCGGAGTCGATCCATTGCTGTGCAATCGGGAAGAGCGTCAATGGTATGGCTACCCAGACCACAGCGAGAAGCGCCACCCGCGGGCGATCCTCGCGTCGGATCGGGGTCGATCGAGCACGGGGGAGCATGGCCATGAAGAGAGCGCCAAAACCGACCCTCATCCAGGTCACCAGACCCGGGTGGAAGGCGTCGAGCCCGACTTCGATGAACAGAAACGACGCGCCCCAGATGAGGCCGATCGACACAAAACGGGCCCAATCGCGACCGGTGAAGGCATCACGATTGGTGCCGTGGGATGTGGACAGCAGACGGTTGGTCATATCTCTAGAACACCGGACTCCCTGCCGCGGTTGCGCTCAATCAAGAACGCTTGTATCCGATTAGATAGTCCGGGACTTCGACATTTGGCTCGAGGTCCGGTGAGGGCTCCGGATCTCCATAGACAGTGGTCATCGGCACCACCCCTGCCCACACCCCGGTGCCCAGGTCGGCGACATCGTCTTCGGGTGGGCCTGCCGACATCTTGGCCGAAATCGTGTCGAGCGGGACTGCGACTACTGCGGTCTTGCGTAACTCGATCTCCGTGGGAGGCCGGATATCGGCGAGTCGGCCCGGGATCAGACCATCCACCATCAGGTCGAGGGCTCGTCGATGGGCGTCGCCGGTGAGGACAGTGCCATGTCCATGGATGACGACGGATCGGTAGTTGACCGAGGATTCGAACCCGCTCCGTGCCACGACAAGCCCGTCGACGAGTGTCACCGCGATGCAGAGCGGTGAGCCCCGGCGTGCCGCAGCGGCGATCCCCGACGCGGTCGACCCATGGAGCAGGCATGTGTCGCCGTCGCGCATATAGAGCGTCGGGATGACCACAGGCCTGCTTTCGACCATATAGGCGACATGACAGACGAAGCCCTCGTCCAGGATGGCGTCGATGGTTGCTCGATCATCGACAGACTTCTCGGGCAGGCGGCGGATCGCATTTGGTGTCCTCGCCATCTAGCTCTCCGACTTGGGGTCACGGGTCATGAGGCGCAGGACGGCGTCGCGGGGGTGCATCCCCTCGTACAAAACCATTCCGACATGGGCCGCGATCGGCATATCGATCCCGTGTTTGGTGGCCAGGTCGAGGACGGCTCGAGTGGTCTTGATTCCTTCGGCCACCATCTGCATCTCTTGGACGATCGCATCGAGTGTCTCTCCTCGGGCTAGCCCGAAGCCAACGTGGTGGTTCCTGCTGTTGGTGGAGATGCAGGTCGCGATCAGGTCCCCCATCCCGGCCAGCCCGGCGAAGGTCGACGGGCGGCCCCCCAATGCGGTCCCCAGGCGTGTCACCTCGGCAAGAGCTCGGGTGATGAGGGTGGCCCGCGTGTTGTCGCCGAACCCGAGGCCGTCAGACATACCGGCTGCGATCGCCATGACGTTCTTGAGGGCACCTCCCAGCTCGCAACCGGGCACGTCGTCATTGGTATAGACGCGGAAGGTCGGCCCCATGAACACCTTCTGGAGTGAGACGGCCGCATCCGGGTCCTGAAATGCGATGACCGCTGCCGTTGGCTGGCCGGCGGCGATCTCCGAGGCGAGGTTGGGGCCGGTCAGGACGCCGATCCGTCCCCGATCGTGGGTCGGGGACACATCTGAGATCACCTTTGTCATGGTGGCAAGGGTCTCTTGTTCGATTCCTTTGGTCAGGGAGAGGATGGGGACAGAGGCATCGATGAGGGGGGCGGCTTCGGAGAAAACACCACGAAACCCATGTGACGGGACTGCCATCACGACGGCGCCGGCACCCGCGACCGCGTCGGCAAGGTGCGACGTGGCGACGAGGCCATCGGGGAGGGGATGGTCGGGCAGGTAGCGGGGATTCCGATGATGCTGGTTGACGCCATCGGCGACCTCAGGGTGGCGCGCCCAGAGCATGGTGGGCGTGTCCGTAGCGGCGAGGGCTGCGGCGGTCGTGCCCCACGACCCGGCGCCAATCACTGCGATCCTGTCCATCGAAGCGACGGTAGTGGGCATGCCCGGGCCGCTCCCTAACCTGCGATCTCGGTGGCGCTCTCCATTGGCATCGTCGGTCTCCCCAACGTCGGCAAGTCGACTCTCTTCAACGCGCTCACCGATGCCGGCGTTCTCGCCGCCAACTATCCCTTCGCCACGATCGAGCCCAACACGGGGGTCGTTCCGATACCCGACCCCCGGCTCGAGGTCCTGGCCGGCATCTTCGACTCGGAGAGGGTCATCCCGGCCACAGTCACCTTCGTGGACATCGCGGGACTGGTGAAGGGAGCCAGCGAGGGGGAAGGTCTCGGCAACCAGTTCCTCGCCAACATCCGCGATGCGAACGCAATATGCCATGTGGTGAGGGGCTTCAGCTCGCAGAGCGTTGCCCATGTCGACAACGAGCTCGATCCCAAGAGGGATATCGAGACGATCGAGACCGAGCTGGCCATCGCCGACCTCCAGACGATCGACAAGCGGCTGCCTCGCCTCGAAAAGGAGTCGACCATCGATCGGACACTCATGCCGAGGGTCGAACTGCTCAGAGAGCTGCGCGCAGTGGTGGCTTCGGGGCGTGTGGTTAGCAGCGTCCCGTCGATGATGGCCCGTAGCGCTGATTTCTCCGATCTTCATCTGCTGACGGCCAAGCCGGTCATTTATCTGTTCAATGTGGACGAGGCGGGTCTGCGCGACGATGCCCTCCGCAGCCGTTTGTCGGATCTGGTGGACCCATCCGAGTCGCTTTTCGTCGATGCTCAGATCGAGGCCGAGATGGGCGAGCTCGACGATGAAGATCGACGGGAGCTTCTCGCCTCGGTGGGACAGGACGAGCCCGGCCTCAATGCCGTGATCCGGGCCGCCTATCGCACCCTGGGCCTGCAGAGTTTTCTCACCGCCGGAGAGAAGGAAGCCCGTGCCTGGACGATCCGGTCCGGGGCGACCGCCCCCGAGGCGGCCGGCGCCATCCACACCGACTTCCAACGGGGGTTCATCGCGGCCGAGGTCGCGGCTTACCAGGCTTTGGTCGAGGCGGGCTCATGGGTGGCGGCCAAGGCAAAAGGTCTGGTCAGGACCGAGGGCAAGTCCTACGTGATGCGACCCGACGACGTGGTCGAGTTTCGCTTCAACGTTTGACTCATTTCTCCCCCTGAAGGGGGGAGTACCGGCGCAGCCGGGGAGGGGGGATTTCCTGTCCCACCTTGGCGTCATGATCGCTGGATGGCTCGACCGTTGCACACGCCAACCGCTGGGGTTCGTGCCAAGGCTCTGCGCCGAGGCCTCACCGTGTCCGAGGCGAGGGTCTGGATCGGTGAAGAACAAGGCGGGTGGAGCTCGGTTCCGCCGTCAGGTCCCCTGCGGACATTGGATTGCCGACTTTTGCTCGTTCCACCCGAAGCTCGTCGTCGAGATCGACGACACATCGCATGAGTTTCGAGATGAGAGTGTGAGAACCCAATACTTCGAGTCACTGGGATTCCCCGTCCTTCGCTTCACCAACAGACAGGTCGCTCAGGAATACCCCGAGGTGATGGACACCATTTCGGCGTGGGTCGCCCACCTCAAGGCAAAAGGCATACCACCCGACTGAGCCTCCCGTCCTGCGGATCACGTTCCTGACGAATCCCCCTCCGTCGCCAAGGGCGACACCTCCCCCTACGGGGGAGGAAATGTCGCCTCACTCCGTTTCAACGTGTGACTCCGGCCGGCCAATTAGACTGGCCTGGCCATCGACACCGAATGGGAGAGCCCCTGGTTGGCAGGGGCGCCGAAGGGGCAACTCCTCCCCGGAATCTCTCAGGCACTTGGACCGTTCGGTCGAGGCATCGCTGAAGGCAACGACAGCGGGGGAGGGCATTGCACCCTGAGGAGAGAGATGCCCAACCCCCACGAGCGGTTCGCCGACAGACACATCGGTCCCCGGCCTGACGATGTCGACAAGATGCTGGCGACGATCGGCGCGGCCAGTCTCGATGACCTCGTGACCGAGACCATCCCCGCCTCGATCCTCGACAAAGACCTCGACCTTCCCCAGGCCCTGTCCGAAGGCGAGACGATCGAGAGGTTGTCAGACCTCGCATCAAAGAACGTGGTCATGACCTCGTTGATCGGGTTGGGCTATCACGACACCATCACCCCACCGGTGATCCAACGCAACGTGTTGGAGAGCCCGGCCTGGTACACGGCCTACACCCCGTATCAACCCGAGATCTCCCAGGGCCGGCTCGAGGCCCTCCTCAATTTCCAGACGATGGTCGCCGATCTCACGGGTCTGGAGGTGGCCAACGCCTCGCTGCTCGACGAAGCGACCGCCGCCGCCGAGGCCATGGCCATGTGCCGACGCCTCGCCAAGAGCGATCGGTCGGTGTTCTACATCGATGACGATTGCCATCTCCCGACAATCGAGGTGGTGAAGACCCGGGCCGCGGCGGCCGGGATCGAGATCCGGATGCTCTCCGAGGGCTTCGAGGCCGATGCGTCGTTTGGCTTGCTGCTCCAGTATCCGGGATCTTCGGGTGACATCAGGGACCACCGGGCCCTGGTCGACGAGGCCCGCGGCGCCGGAGCTTTGGTGGCTGTGGCCGCCGATCTGCTCGCTCTCGCCTCCATCACACCGCCGGGGGAGTGGGGTGCCGACATCGCTGTGGGCTCAGCCCAGCGTTTCGGCGTCCCTCTGGGATTCGGCGGGCCCCATCCCGGTTTCATCGCCACCAGGGAAGAGCACGTCCGGGGCCTCCCCGGCCGCCTCGTCGGTGTCTCTCATGACACGTCGGGTCGCGTCGCCTATCGGCTTGCCCTCCAGACACGGGAACAACACATACGGCGGGAGAAGGCCACGTCCAACGTGTGCACCGCGCAGGTCCTTCTCGCGGTGATCGCCGGCTTCTACGGCTGCTGGCACGGGCCGCTAGGTCTGAAAGAGATCGCAAAGGAGGTGCACCGGGTGACCTCGGTGACTGCCGCATCTCTTCGATCCACCGGATATGAGGTGGTCAATGGGTCGTGGTTCGACACGATCACCGTTGCCACTCCAGGCAGAGCCGAGGAGCTGATAGGGCAGTCCTTGAAGCGCGGGATCAATCTCGGGCGTGTGGATGAGGACCACGTGCGGATCGCCTTCGACGAGACGACCACCGATCAGATCGTCGAGCGGTTGCTCGATGCTTTTGGCGCGACTGTTGTCGTCGCCACCAACGACGACTCGATTCCTGTCGACCTGGTCAGGCAATCGGAGTTCATGACTCACCCGGTGTTCAGTCTGCATCGGTCGGAGCACTCGATGCTCCGTTACCTGCGACGCCTTGCCGACCGCGATCTCGCCCTTGACCGAAGCATGATCCCACTGGGGTCTTGCACGATGAAGCTCAACGCAACCACAGAGATGATCCCGATCACCTGGCCAGAATTCTCCGCAATCCACCCTTATGCGCCGGAGCAGCAGGTGGCTGGATACCTGGAGTTGATCGATGACCTTGCCGACTATCTCTGCCGCATCACCGGCTACGACGCCGTGTCGCTGCAGCCCAACGCCGGCTCGCAGGGCGAGCTCGCAGGTCTGCTCGCGATCAGCGCCTATCAGGGTTCGATTGGAGAAGGGCATCGAGACATCTGTCTGATCCCGTCGTCAGCACACGGAACCAACGCCGCCTCGGCAGTGATGGCAGGCATGAAGGTCGTGGTAGTCGCCACCGATAGCTCGGGGAACGTCGACCTCGCCGACCTCGAAGCCAAGGCGTCGGAGAACTCCGAGCGGCTGGCTGCGGCAATGATCACCTATCCCTCGACCCATGGTGTTTTCGAGGAAGGGGTGCGACGGCTGATCGAGATCGTGCACCAACACGGTGGCCAGGTCTATGTCGATGGGGCCAATCTGAATGCGATGGTGGGGCTATCCAAGCCGGCCGGATTTGGGGCGGACGTCGGACATCTGAATCTCCACAAGACGTTCACCATCCCTCACGGGGGTGGTGGGCCTGGCGTGGGCCCGGTTGGGGCGAAGGCACATCTTGCCCCATTTCTACCCAATCACCCAATGAGTCAGCGGGCAGGCCCGTCGACCGGAGTGGGGCCGATCTCTGGAGCGCCCTTCGGGTCGGCCGGGATCCTCCCCATCCCGTATGCCTACGTCCGCCTGATGGGAGCCGACGGCCTGCGGGCGGCGAGCAAGGTGGCGATTCTCTCGGCCAATTACCTGGCTCGGCGCCTCGATCCCTATTTCCCGGTGCTGTACACCGGGACGAACGGTCGCGTAGCCCATGAGTGCATAGTCGATGTGAGACCCATGACGCGTGCTGCAGGCGTGACCGCGGAAGACATCGCCAAGCGTCTCGCCGACTACGGGTTTCATGCACCTACGCTCTCGTTCCCGGTGCCCGGCACTCTGATGATCGAGCCCACTGAGTCCGAGAGCCTCGAGGAACTGGATCGATTCGTGGAGGCCATGATCGCCATTCACGGCGAGGTGGGGCGCGTCGAGTCCGGGGAGTGGAGCCCGGGCGACAACCCTCTGCACAACGCACCTCATTCGGCCGAGCAGGTGGCGTCGGACGAATGGGACCACGTTTACTCGAGGGAGACAGCCGCCTTCCCGGTGGCCTCGCTCCGGGTGGACAAATACTGGCCACCCGTCGGCCGCGTGGATGGTCCCGGTGGCGACCGCAATCTCGTGTGCGCATGCCCGCCCCTCGACGCCTACGTTTGATTCTTGGCTTGACATTCAACCGGAGGGTGGGATCTTGATGCATTGCATAGGGCGGGTAGGGACGCAGAGGTGACGGTGTCAGGGTGAAATTCACCGGTCAGGTGAGGGTTCCGGAAGTCGA